>JAUIGT010000414.1 GCA_030432615.1 Verrucomicrobiia bacterium | reverse complement strand
GACCCGGACGTAGTAGACCCCGGTCTTCTCGGGACGAATGCGCGCGGCGGCGACGTTGCGATCCTGCCAGGCTTCCGCCTCGGCGAGCTTTCCTTCGCTGTCGTAAAGGTGAATGCTGACCTTGGCGTCGGTTTGGGACACGCCCAGCCAGAACCAGTACTCGTTCCGGTTGAAGAGTTGGTGCTGGATGATCTTGGTTTCCCCGGGCTGCAGTTCGCCGTTCCACCAGGCTTCGCGCAGGACGAAGGGATTCTCTTTCAACTCGAGCTGCGGAACCGCAGCCTCGATGGCGAAGGACTTCCCCTCGTGCACGAACCCGTAGACCAGTCCCGCCAGCGACAACGACAGGCCGACTGCCATCGCCGCAACCATGCGGGCGCCCGGGCGCCGCGTCCGGTTCAACGGATCGGGAGCGCTATTTTTCGTAGACGGCATCGGTCAGGTCGGTGCTGAGTTTGCTGATCTCCACCACGGTGGGCCGGGCCACGGCGCCGTCGCCATTCACCCGCATGAGCGGCTGCAGCGCGGTGAGGGTATTGCCCACCTTGGTGAAAAGTTCGCCCCGCTTGGCCTTGGCGGGCAGGCTGGCGTAGCGGCGGGAAATCTGGACAAGCAGATCGGGCTGGTGCAGCAACTCGGAGGCGTCGGCCGAATAGTTGTCGGCCACCAGGGAAGCGAGCGCCCGGGTGCCCCCGAGCCAGCCCCCGATGCTGACCAGGTCGGCGAGGGCGTCGTCACGCAGTTCCTTCATGGTGCTGATGACCGTCTGGCGGGCTCGATCGAGTTCCCGGCGCACGGCGGGCCAGTCGCTGTTCTCGGCGCCGTCGATGATGGCTTGGGCGTGACCTTCGACCTCGGTGCGCACCCCGAGGGCGCCGGCCAGGTCGAGCACTTCGCGGCCGATGCGCTTGACCTCGTCCCGGTTCTCGGCCTGGACGGCGATGAAACCGTCCGAGATGACGAGACCGAAAATGAGCGCGGTGCGGGAGCGATTGCCATCGAGCTGAACCTCGCGTTTCCAGAGATGCCGCCCCCAGTTCTGGTCCCCCAGCTTGTCGAGCGAGGCGAAGATTTCCTGGGGAATGGGAATGATGACCTCATCGACCACATCGACCTTGAACGAGCTGAGGTCGATCGTGGGCGGCGGCGAATCCTGGCCGTGGACGGGGGTGAGGCAGAGAGCGACCACCGGAACGAAAACGGTCAGGAGTCGCTGGATGGCAGGCGATCCGAATTGGGGAGTCATGGTCATAGTGTAACCGTTCCGGGCCGTTTTTCGAAAAAAGAATCCACCCCCCCTCTCCGGGGGCTTTCGACCCAGGAAACGATGAGAGCGCGAGGATTACCCGGTGGACAAAGCGTCACTGGGAGTTCGCGCCGGTGCGGGCGCGGCAGGGGCGTCGTCGAGCGCCATGGATGGGGGCGCCTGTTTCTTGCCGGTGGGAGATCCCTCGGCTCGCTCGGGAGGACAAGGAAGTCAGTCATCGCAATTCGAAAAACAGCCTGTACACAACCGTCCGCAAGACGACATCGTCAGGTGCGATCAGCAGACGATCTTCTTGATGTCCTCGTCGAGGCCGTAGACGGTGATGACATCGCCTATCATGATCATGTCGTCTGGACCCGGAGCACCGATGAACTCCCCGTCCGTGCGATTGATGCCGAGCACGATGACGCCGAGGTCGGCGGGGCGCGATCCCTTCAACGGCCGGTTGGCGAGAATGCAATCGTCCAGGATCTCCACCTCGGAAATGCAGTAGCCGCTCTCGACCCGGAGCAGGAGTTCATAGTCGAGGGCGCGCACCACCCCGGCCCGGCGCAGGGTGAAGCGAATGCTCCAATCGACGATCCGCTTCACGATCGGCAGGTTGACGAGGGCAACGAAGATCACGAGTCCACCGATGATCCAGGCGGCCGTCTTCAGCATCGCCTGGAAGCTCTGGATCTGGACGAAGGTCACCACCACGGTGGCGAGCACGGACGTCAGGCCCACGTTCCCGGCCAGGATGAGGTCGCGGATGATCCTTCGCCGGATGGGGTGATCGACCACGAGTTCCGCCTCGCGGGTGGTGAACCCCACGCCGAAGAAGGCGGAGTAACTCTGGAAGCTGGCCGTGTCCCAGCTCAATCCCGTCATCATGAGCGCAGTCGCACCGACCCGCACGATGATGAGCGAGACGGTGACGATGATCAGCAACGTGAGGAGCGCGCCCATGGAATCCTCATCCTACGTCGAATCCGTCTCCCTCGCCCTCACGGAGTTGCGGAAAAAGCCGCCTCGATTGGCACCGGCGGTCGCGGGGAAGTTCGGCTCCCTGCTCCTTGCTACCGCTTCCCCGCCGTGGCGGCGATGGCGAGAGTAACGACGGAACTGATCGGCATGAGGATGGCGGCGAGGATCGGATTCATCCAACCAGCGAGCGCGACGGCCACGGCGGCGATGTTGTAGAGAACGGCCACGGAGAGAATACGGCGAGCGGTGAGGCGGCGCCGATGGGCGGTATCAATGAGGCGCCGGATGGCCTGGAGGCCCTGGCCGAGAAAATAGAAATCGCTCTGCCTCTCCAGCACCCCGCTGCCGATGGCCGGGGTTCCCCGACAGGCGGCGGCCTCGAAAGCGAGGCTGTCGTTGGCGCCGTCCCCGACGTAGAGGGTATGCTCGGGATCATGGGCGAGGATCCAGTCCGCCTTGTCCTGGGGGCTGGCTCCCCCGACAGCCAGCGACGAATCGAGCCCGAGATCGACGGCGATTTTTCCGACTCGTTCGGGGGCATCGCCACTGAGGATGGCCAACCGATAGCCGCGGCCCCGCAACGCCGTCACCTCGGCGACGGCATCGTCACGCAGGGCTTCCTCGAACCGGAAGGCCGCCAGAGGCTCCCCGTCGCGGGCGAAAACCACGCTCGATTCGGAATCGGGTTCACTTTTCCACCCCGGCTTGCCGAAACTCCACTCGACGCCGCTCTCCGGATCGCGCCAGGCCACGCCGCTGGCCACCGTTTCCCGGATCGTGTCCGGAGCGATGGCGGCTTTTTCCCGCCCGCCGGCCACAGCGGACAGGGTCTCCCGGATCGCCCGCCCCACCGGATGGCGACTGTCGTGCACCAGGGCGGCGAGAATCGCGCGCTGACCGGTATCGAGCTGTTCCAGCACCCCGGGATTGGTCAGGCGGGGCGCCTCGCGCGTGAGGGTGCCCGTCTTGTCGAACACGATCTGGGTCACCTGCCGGAGCTTGGGCCAGAGGTGGCCGTTCTGCACGAAGAGTCCGGCCCTGCGGAGCCGGGCGACCACGAGATCGTCCATCAGGGGAAGAGCGACGCCGAGGGCGCAGGGACAGGAGACCACCAGCACCGAGATGAGTACCTGGAGCGCGGCGGCCCAGCCTCCCCCGAGCGCCAGCCAGGCACCGCCCCCGAGGAAGGCGACCACCAGGACCACCACGAGATAGGCGCGAAGGATGCGACCGAAGTCACGTCCGTTCTCCGCCGACTGGGACGCCTCGCGTCCGGCGCGCTCGCTGACCTCGAGCAGCCGAGTGAGCAGAGACGCCGCGAATGGTTCCCTCGCGGTGACCGTGACCGGTTCGCGCCCGACATTGACCGCTCCCGCGGGAACCTCGGCCCCCGGAGACAGGGCTCGCGGCTCGGGCTCGCCATTGATCCACTCGAGACTGAACTCGGCCGGATCGGTGCCTTCGAGTAAGGCGGCGACCGGCAGGGTATCCCCGGACTTCACCCGGAAACGATCGCCGGCCTCCAGCTCGGCGACGGGAACGACCGTCGGATTCTCCTCCCCTTCCCCGAGCCGCTCTACCTCGCGCCGCCGGTCCGTGTCCGCGAGCAGGGCGGCCCGGTTTTTCTCCACCGCGGCCTGCTGCAACCAGCGGCCACCGAGCATGAGGAACGCGAAAGTGGCGACGAAGTCGAAATACATCAGCGACTCGACCCGCGCCAACCATCCGACCAGGGAACCCGCGTAGGCGGCGATGAGCCCGAGCGAGATGGGCAGGTCCATGTGGAGCGCGCCCACGGTCAGGGCCCGCCACGCGCGCCGGAAAAAGTAACCTCCCCCGACCAGGAACGCGAGGCTGGCCGAGGCCAGGGTGATCAATTCGAAGAGTCGCGCCAGGAAGAAATCCTCCTCCATGCCGAGGTAACGGGGCACGGTGAAGGCCATGGTGTTGAGCGCCAGGCTCGCGACCACGCCCACGCGGGTGAGCAGGGCCCGACTCTCCGAGCGCCGCGCCCGGGTCTCGGCATCGTCGGTGACCCGCCCGACCGCGTAACCGAACTGCTGCAATTCCGCGGCGAAGGCGACCACGTCGAACTTGCCCGGCTCCCACCAGATCCGCATCTGGCCGAGTTGGGCATCGACGACGATCCGCAGCCCGCCCGGGTGACGGCGAAAGACACGCTCGATGAGCCAGACGCAGGCGGCGCAGGAAATCCCCTGGAGATCGAGCGTGAGCCGGGCGGGATCCTCGCATTCCGCGCAGACCTCCTCGGCTTCCCCAACCAGGCCCGCGAGCCAGTCGTAGTCCCGTTTCTGGAAGGCGAGGGATTTGACCGGCTGGAGTGTCTGCCCCCCACGCAGGTCGTAGAAGCGGTCGAGCCCCTCCTCGTTGATCAGCCCGTGAACGAAGTGGCAACCCGCGCAGCAGAAGCCCGTGTCCGCGGAGGCATCGGCGGGAACGGGATACTCGGTGCCGCAGTGACGGCAGATCGCCTCGGAGGTCGTGATGGCCACGGCAGAAAGGACACCGAAACGGCTTTCATCACAAGCCCGCGACACCGCATCCGCAACCGGCCGGACCATCCACGAACGGCAGGGAACCGCGGAACCTCCAGGCCAGGGCCACGGCGGCCACGATGGCGACCCCGCGTTGCACGTGCCGAATGGTCCGGGGCGAAAGCTTTCGCTGCCACCAGGCGGCCCCGCTCTGCATCAGCCAGAGCAGCGGCACCGTACCGAGGCCGAAGACGAGCATCAGTTCCGCGCCCTTCACCGGCGAACCACTGAGCAGGCCGAGGCCGATCATGGCCCAGAGCGGCCCGCAGGGGAGCAGCGGTGTCAGCAAGCCAACCGCGACTCCCTTCCGGGTCCCGGAGAGGCGGGCGAACCGCTGTCGCAGCGGATAGACCAGCTTCGACACGCCGGGCACGGAGGGCAGGAAGCGTTCCAGGCCGAGCCCGATGAAGACGAGGAAAAGGATCAGGAACCAGGGCACCACGTTGCCGGCGGTCGTCATCTTCGACACCGGCAACCACCCCACCGCTCCCGCGAGAACGCCGAGCAGGAGATACGAGGCGAGCCGCCCCGAATGGTAACCGGCCACCTGGGCCGTCTGCTGGGTGCCTCCCCCGCCGGCGATGCCGAGGCCGCAGGTCAGCAGGCCGCACATCCCGGCGCAGTGCGCGCTGGTGACGAGGCCGGCGACGAAGGCGCCCCAGAGGCTGGCGGTTTCGTTCATGAAGGCGAGTCCGCGATCGGATTCAGGATTCCGGCGCCGCTTCCCGGGAAGCCGCCGCGGATTGCAGCTGCTTGATCGGGATTTTCTCGGGCTGGTTGTTCAAGGCAATGGTGAAGAGCACCGTCCACGCGCTGAAGAGCACGAGGAAGGCGACCCAAACCCAGATCCAGGGACGATCGCGTAGGAAGGTGATCATGATGTTGGTGGAGACGTGAGTTGGAATTTCCGACCGGCAG
>JAUIGT010000413.1 GCA_030432615.1 Verrucomicrobiia bacterium | reverse complement strand
TGCTCCGGCTCCTCGCTCACGAAATTGGCCGGCGCCGCCACATCGGCAGCGGACTGGGATTTGCTTCCGCCCTTCTTGATCACGTCGATCAAGCCTTCCACGGACAATCCTCTCTCCGACTCGTCCGACCCCTTCGACTCCACACTGGGACCGGTAGAAATCCCGGGCACATCGTAGCTGGCCCCGGCTTCGTTCGAAACCACCTCGGAAGCCCCCCCAGCCTCCTGGGCCACTAGGCGACCCGAAAGGCCGGAAACCAACAAAACCACGCCGACACACGGCGCGAGAGAAACGCATGGGAGACTGGAGCGTAGTACTCTCAAGATGATCCGGTTTGAGTTGCTGCGATTGGCGGCTTCCAGATCAAGAAAAACACGAATCACGATCAGCGGCTCTTGCGACTGATAATGACAGTGGCGAGTTCGAATCCTCGCCGATGAAATTGATGTGTTCCCCCTGCATTTGCATAAAGCCTGAAAATTTAAGATGTGAAATCGACAATTTCAACATCGGAAAGAAATTGTTCGGATTTTTTGAAATTTTTTCCCTCAAGATGTCTGCCGGAAGTGAAAAGATTGCCCAAGGTGGCGCTTCTTTCAATCCAAGAATATAATTTCTATAAAAATCATTAAAGGGATCGCCATTTGCTGGCAAGCGAGAGGAGGTTAGACCTTGGTCAGCGTGTTCGTCAACGACTTCTTTCCATTCTCGCGTCACGTTTCTGATACTTGAAACCCGGTGGTCAGTGGGGCCGCATACGCATTTCTTGTGCCACACTGGCGCACTTCTGCCCGGAAAGGAAAACGCCTTTCCATCCTGAAACGCAAATCCCACGGGAAACAGAGCTTTCCAGTTGCATCCGGGTGAGATTCCAACCAACCTGCCCCATTCACCTTATCGCCATTTCTCATGGAACCCAGTCCTTCCTTTCTTCAGCGTATTCCGATCCTCGCGTTGGCAGTAATCCTCGGTTCTCTGGTCGGGTGCGCTCAGCATGACTCGGAGAGCATCGCGGCAGATGATTACTTCGGCGGCCACGGCAACCTGATCAGTCCCACCCACCACGTTCCTCGCGAAGTGCAGCGGGTGGAACCGTGGTGCCCTCTCTTCTGATCCACCTCCGCGGAGCACGAAGCTCTTACGAACTCCGATCCGCTCCCTTCCGTCACCATGCAGCCGGAAACTCCGAACCTCTCGAGTTGCTCCCCACAGAGATTTCCGGCTTCCAGGAGCCGGGGGTTCACCATCATCGAGTCACTGGTCGTCCTTCTGGTCCTCGGCATCCTGACTATTCTCATCCTGGCCCTGATCAAGCACCAGATGGAGCCCGAGTTCCCGAATCGACTGGACGGGATCGACACTCCCACGGAAGCGACGGTCCCTTCCAGCGGGCAGGATTCCCGGTGATCAACCTCTCCCGGATCTTCCCGGAACGCGCTTCTCCGGCTCGATGATCGATCAACTTCTTCGCCGGCTTGGTGAAATGCTGATCGATGACGCCCGCCGCAGGCGGTTTCTGCGGCGCACACGTTTCGGCTTGGCCCTGCTGCTGGGCGCTCCGGCGGTTCTCTACTGCCTCGGGTTGCTTCTTTCTCCCTGGCTGCTGAGCGCGGTCGGCGAGAGAAATCTCACCTTCGCTTTCGCTCTCTATCTTCCGCGGATCCTCTTTCTCTTTCCACTTTTCGGTGTGGTTCCGATTCTCCTCTTCGTCGAGTGGCGCCTCCTTCCTCTCCCTTTGCTCGCGGCCGTGGTTTTCTGGATGGGCGCCATGGGATGGAATGCGGGAGGGACGAGCGAATCCCAGCCTTCCGTGCCCGGCCAGACCTTGAACGTGCTGACTTACAACCGCGGTCAGCACATGAACCAGAGCCTCCAACCGTTCAAGAATGCCACCCTGCCCGACATCATCGCCTTGCAGGAAGCGCCGGGCCGAGCGGCCGGATACACCACCGCCGCCGGCTACGAAGAGTTTATGGATACTGCGGATGAGGGCGAATTCACCGTGCTCAGCCGCTATCCCATCATTTCCAGCTCCCTGATCGAGATCCCGGCCGGAAATCGATCCATGCAACCCGCGGCCCGCTTCGAGATCGACTTCGCCGGCATCCGCGTCGCTCTCTACACGGTTCATTTCCTCTCTCCTCGCGACACCTTGAGCTACTATCGTCGGGGGGCGTTTCTCTACGGGGTTCTCGGCTTACCCGGAACACCGTGGGCCGAGAAGCGACGGATCAACCAGCAGTTCTGGGACGATCGCATCGAGCAAGCGAGGGAATTGGCCCAGTTCATCGAAGCCGAGCCCCTGCCCACCATCGTGGTGGGAGACTTCAACGCGCCCTCCGGGGGATACATCCATGGTATTTTCCTGGAGGTGCTCGCGGACGCCCACCGAGAGGCCGGCCACGGGTTCGGCTACACCTTTCCCGGGGTCACCCGGAACCCGCTCAGTGGCGGGGGACCCTGGATGCGGATCGACTACCTCTTCTGCGACGAACACTGGAAAACGCGGTGGTGCATCACCGAACCGGATCGTCCCTCCCAGCACCGGGCGGTGACGGCGCAATTCGAGTTGCTGCCGCAGGTATCCGCGGCTCCGTGAGGTTTTCTCGCGGCACCGCGATTCGGTAGAGCAACAGAGCGCTTTCCGGCCGGTTCTTCCGTCCCAGGGGCAAAGTGTCCACCAGAACGGCGTCCACCGATTCCGCTTCCTCCTCCAGCATCTGCGCGAGGCGGGTCCAGTGGGCCGGCAGGGAATCGGCGGCCTCCGCTTCCGGCACTTTCTCCAGGATCACGAAATCCGTCTCCCTCTCTCGAAGAATGGTCCGGAGCGACTCGGCGTCCTCGAACTTCTTCTCGTATCCCCGTCCCAACCAGTCGCTGGCGGCGAGTTGCTTCGACCCGCGATCGACCCGGATTCTGTGGGGCGCCCGAAACGCCGCTGCGGCGGTGATCGCTCCCTCGCCACTGGCATCGGAAACCACGAGAACATCGGTCCGTTCCGCTTCGGAATTCGCCTCCAGGAGACGCTCAACCGCCGCCGCGGCTCCCACATAGCGCTTCTCCACCGGTCGTCGCACTTCCCATACCACGACCAGCACCAGGGCGAAGACGGCCCACGTCTTCGCGCGGGGAAACGCCCGCCCGCCCAGCCGCTGCAGGCAGCTTCCCGCCAGGACCAGGAGCGGAGGAAGAAGCGGAAGCAGGTAGCGAAGGTCCAGGCCGGAAGGGATTGCCAGGTAGAACATCAGCAAGCCGATCACCAGGGCCCAGAGGGTCGCGCTTTCGATCTCGACCCGGTTCCGCCGCCCCGCCAGGGAGAGGAGCGCCATCACCGCGAGGGCCGTCGCCAGCCAACCCATCTCGTGCACGATTCCCGGGAAATACGAGGCCAGCGCCGAGGAAACATACTCGCGAAACGGGATCGCGCTCATTCCCTCTTCCGTGATGTGGCGCGTCGCCAGCATCCAGGGAAAGGCCAGGAGGAGCACGGGAACGGGCGCGACCCACAGGCGCGGCGACTTCAGGAGACTCCAACGGCCGGAAAACGCGATCGCCAGCGGCGGCACCAGGGCCAGCAACAGGCCCGAACCTTTGGTAAGGATCGCACCGGCAGCCAAGAGTCCGAACATCCACGAATCGCGCCAGCGTTCCGCTTCGAGAAAACGGGCGAACGCCCTCGTCGCGGCCAGGATCAGGATCACCAGCAGCAGGTCCGACATCACGATGGCGGTGTAGGTCCGGACCAGGGGCAGCCAGATCAGCAACAGTCCCAGCGCGATGGCTCCCCACTCATCGATGCCTTGATCCCGCGCCAGCCGCCACGTCTGCCACCCGACGCTCGCCGCCAGCGCCGCCATCAGGACCAGGAGCGCGGCCGGTTGGCGAAACGGGAGTAGGAAGAGGGCTTCGATCACGTAGAAACCCGGCGGGTAATGCCCGATCGCCACCTTGGGAAAACGCTCGTAGTAGGCCTCGGCGAAACGCATGGGGTGCCATTCCTCGAGAAATCCCCCCGCCAGGTAGTCGCGCACCATCAGCCCGGTGACCACGTGGGCGGCCTCGTCGGCGTGCCCGCCGAAGTCGCTCTTCCACGCTCCCGACTGGATCTGCCAGGCGAGCGCGAACAGGAAGAAGGCGATCCAGACCAGTCCCGCCGATTTCCACGAGACCGACGACAGGCTTTCCCTTTTTCCGGGTGACACCGGTGGATCACTGGCGGAGTCTTCCCCCACTTTTTTCTTCATGGAATCGATGGCCAAACAACCGGCGGACGACGGCTCCGAATCGGAATTCGACGAGTTCGCCGAGGACTACGACGCGGCGCTGGAGAAGGGACTGGCGCTCAGCGGGGAAGGCAAGGACTATTTCGCCGACGGTCGCATGCGCTGGCTGAGGCGGCGCCTGGAGGAACGGCAGGTGAAACCGACCACCGCCCTCGACTTCGGCTGCGGGACGGGAAGCGCCACCCCGTTTTTCTTCGAGCACCTCGACATCGACCGGCTCGTCGGCACTGACCCTTCCGAGAAATCTCTCGCCGTGGCTCGGGAAACCTGGAAGGAGTTCGCCGTCACGTTCCGGACCACCCCGGATGACGGAGACTCCGGCGCGACTTTCGATCTCGCCTTCTGCAACGGCGTGTTTCACCACATCATTCCCGGGGAACGCGCCGCCGCCCTCGACGGCATCTACCGATCGCTGAAACCAAGTGCCCTTTTCGCCTTCTGGGAAAACAATCCCTGGAATCCCGTGACCCGCTACGCCATGAGCCGGGTTCCTTTCGATGCGGACGCCATCCTGGTCTGGCCGCACGAGGCGAGGCGGCTGCTCCGCGACGCCGGCTTCCGAGTCCTGGGGACGGATTATCGATTCTTTTTCCCGCGTTCGCTCGCCGCCTTCCGCGGCTTGGAGCCCGCACTTTCCTGGCTCCCTCTCGGCGGACAATACCTGGTCCTCGCGCAGAAGCCGGACCGGTAAGGCGCGAGAGCCGAGACCGCCCTGGTCTCGACGCCCCTCAGGGGCTCCAGGATAGGATCGCCAGAGTCCCCGGGGTTCCGCTTCGCTTCACCCCGCGCTACCGTCTTGTCGGCCCTCCGGGCCGGTGCAGGTTCAAAACATAGGTAACAGAGCAGGTTCAGAACATGGGTGACAACTTGGCATCCGGGATTGGCGCAAGCGAAGGCTCCGGATGCCCTGGAAAGAAACCCGAAAAATGGACCACCGCATTGAATTCGCGATGAAGGCGCTGAGCTGCGACAACTTTGGCCAACTCTGCCAGGAATATGGCATCAGCCGGAAGACCGGCTACAAGTGGCGAGAGCGCTTCGTGGCCGAGGGCATCGCGGGCATGGAAGATCACAGCCGCCGTCCTTTGAGCCATTCCGAGAATTATCGGAGTCGGTCGTATGCGAGATCGTGTGCCTCAAGCAAGCCCACCGAGCCTGGGGGCCGCGCAAGATCCGAGAGCTGTATCGACGCAAGCATCCTTCGGCGTCGTTGCCCAGCGAGAGCAGCTTCAAGCGGGTGCTGGAACGCGCGGGCCTGACCGAGAAACGCAAACGCCGGAAGGCCCGGGAATCGGGACGGCTGAGTGCGGGGCGAAAAGCCGCCGCCCCCAATGAGGTATGGACCGTTGATTTCAAAGGTTGGTGGAGAGGCCGGGATGGAGCGCGAGTGGAGCCGTTGACAGTTCGCGACGAGCACAGCCGCATGCTCCTGGAGT
>JAUIGT010000412.1 GCA_030432615.1 Verrucomicrobiia bacterium | reverse complement strand
TAGTTGAAATCCTCCATGATGCTCTGCCATGGGTAGGCCGCGGCGATGCCGATCTCGTAGCCGCTCCAGATCACGGTGGTCGGCCATTTCTCGGCAAAGAGCTGCGCCGAGGGAACGTCCTCTCGAACGTTGTACTCCACGTAATCGGTGTCGAAGCGAATGGGCTGGAACGAGCCGGCCATGATGACCAGTTCCTTGACCTTCTGCTTGATGAGGTCCGATCCGGACAGGGGCGAATGCTCGTCGGGCTTCGACTCGAGCAACCGGGCCAGGTTGGTGAAGAACCCGACCTGGGCGATCTTCACGGAGCCATCGGGCTGGGAAGCCAACGTCTTCCGCAGCAGCGACACCGCATCGGGCGCGTCCTCGCCACTCTTCAAATCGTGCGGGTAGATCGGCTTGCCGTCGTCATCCTTGAGATCGACGAGTCCGTTGTAACGCCCTTCCTGCGGAGTCACCCCGTTGCGCACCGCCCCGACGGGAACGTCGGGATTTCCGTAGAAGGTGTTCACCGCATCGATGAAGGCGGCGGACTTCGGGTTGTCCTTGGTCGAGGTGACCGCGAGCAACTCGACCGCGCCGCGGCGCTCGAGCTGGTGAATGATCGCCAGCGCCATGGCATCGTCGATGTCGTTGCCCATGTCGGTGTCGAAGATGAGCTTCACCGGTTCGGCGGCAGATGCGGGTGCCGCGATCGCCATTGCCAGGGCGACGAAGAGAGTGGTCAGTGGTCGGTTTTTCATGGGAGTTGCTTCGGGGGTTGGACGACAAGTTGGACGAGGGCTTCCCGCACCCGGGCGGCCTGCTCGTCGGTCATGGTGAGAAAACGATCGCGACCTTCCTTGGCGGGCTGGTAACGGGTGAAGCCATCATCCTCGACGGTGACGCGCCCCGGGCTGGAAAAACCGAAATAGTCCCGCTCCGGAAGCACCGCGTAGAGCACGCTGGTCAGGTCCCAGGTGGGACGATCGTGATTCGGCCCGCTGTGGAGCAGGTAGGCCTCCTTGACCGGGTGATGTTCCACGTAGTCGAAGTCGTTGGCGATACTCTCGCGTGGATAGGGCACGGCGATGCCGATCTCGAATCCGCTCCAGACGATGGGCACGTCGTTCGGCCATTCGGCGGCGAGTTGCTGCATGGAGGGCACGTGATTCTTCACGTTGGCTTCGAGGTAGCGATTGTTGTCGTTGATGGTCTCCAGCGATCCGGCCATCACCGAAGCCTGCTTCACCTTCTTTCGGATCAGCGCTGGCCCGTCGAGCGGCGAGTGGTCGTCGCCCTTGGAGGAAAGCAGGTCCGCGAGGTTGGTGGCGAGACCGACCTGGATGATCGTGACCGATCCGTCCGGCTGGGCGGCGAGCGTTTTCCGCAGCAGGGAAACCGCCTCCTCCGGTTCCGCCGAGACGCCGATGTCGCGTGGGTAGCGAAGGGCATCGCCGTCCTTCTGCTCGGCGAGTTTCAGGTACTTCGAGTCGCGATGCGGCGCGGTCTTCGAGATGCCGATCGGCAGGTCGGGCCGGCCGTAGAAGGTGTTGACCGCATCGGTAAAGGGCGCGGCGAGCGGATTCTCCTTGGAGATGGTGACGGCGAGCAACTCGCATTTCCCGCGATCCTCCAGCGTGTGCAGCATGGCGAGCGCGAGGACATCATCGACGTCACCGGTGATGTCGGTGTCAAAGATGACGCGCTCGGGTTCGGCGGCGTGCAGGGAGCCAGCCGATCCCAAGGTTAGGTAAAGGAGCAGGATTCGGGTGGGGAATTTCATGCGATGGATTTCTTGAGCTTTTTCGCGCGCCAGGCATCGACGATGACGGCGAAGACGATGACGGTTCCGGAGACGAGATACTTCACGGGTTCGGTGGCACCGATCTGGGCGAGACCGGCGGTGAGGGTGGCCATGATGAGGACGCCGAGAAAACTGCCGACGACCGAGCCGCGTCCTCCCATGAGGCTGGTGCCGCCGATGACGACTGCGGCGATGGCGGCAAGTTCCAGGCCCACGCCGGCATTGGGATCGACCGCGCCAAGTCGCGAACTGTCGAAAGCGGCGCCGAGTCCCGCCAGCGCTCCCGCGATGGCGAAAACCGCGATCTTGACCGGGCGGATGGAAATTCCCGAGAGCGTGGCCGCCTCCTCATTGGCGCCGATGACGAGGACGTAGCGACCGAAGACGGTGCGCTTGAGGACGAACTGCCCGATGATCACCACAACGACCGCCAACACGAACGCCGTCGAGATTCCGACTCCCGGCAACGGCGCCCCGAGCCACTCGACCGGCTTGCCGACGTACTTCGTCTGCGAGTCCGTGCCGAGGTAGGCGAGTCCGCGGGCGACCTGCATCATGCCCAGCGTGACGATGAAACTGGGCACCGCGAATCGAACCGACACCCAGCCGTTGGCGAATCCGCAGGCCAGCCCGGCGATCATGGCCAATGGCAACGCGAGCAGCAGGGGCCACTGCCAATCGACCATGGCCACGCCGAGCATGGCGCCGGCGAAGGCGAGCACCGAGCCGACCGAGAGATCGATCCCGGCCGTGATGATGACGAAGGTCATGCCCACCGACACCACCGCCAGGGCCGGCACCTGGTTGGCGATCGAGTTGAGCGTGGCCGCGGAAAGAAAGCGGTCGCTCAGCAGGCTGAACACCCCGATCACCAACAGCAACACCACCACCAGCCCGAGCGATTCGCCGAAGCGGCTCAGGAGCGAAGGCTTGGTCTCGGTGGCGTCCATGGTGGAGCGAAAGAGAGGAGCGCGAGCATCCCTGCACGCTTCATCGGTCGGGCACTGGGAGTGCGGGCGTCTCGCCCGCTTCGTCGGTCGGGTAGGCACCGGGGCGGGCGAGACGCCCGCGCTCCCAGTCAGGTCACGGCAGCGAATCCTTCGTCACCAGGTCCACCGGCGTTTTCTTGTCCTCGGGAGCCGCATTGTCTTCCAGAATCTCCAGCGCCGCCTCGATCCCGAACACGGCCAGCTGATCGCCATGCTGATCGGCCGTAGCCAGGACCCGCCCTTCCTTGATCATCGCCTGGACCGCCGAAATGTTGTCGAAGCCGACGATCTTCACGGCCCCTTCCTTCCCGGCCGCCTTGATCGCGGCGGCGGCCCCGAGCGCCATGCTGTCGTTGCTGGCGAGCACGGCGGCGAGATCGGGATGCTCCCGCAGCAAGGCCGCGGTCACCGTGTTCGCTTTCTCCATCTCCCACTGCGCGCTCTGGACGGCGACGATCTCCATGCCGGCTTCCTTCATCGCGTCCTCGAAGCCGGCCCGGCGCTGCTGCGCGTTGAAGGCCGTGGGCACGCCTTCGAGAATCGCCACCTTGGCGCCTTTCTCCAGCGACTTGGCGAGTTCATCGCCGACCAGTTTCGCGCCTTCGCGATTGTCGGGGCCGACGAAGGGAATCGTGACGCCCGCCTCGGCCAGCACCGCGTCGTCGAGCTTGTTGTCGATATTCACCACCACCGTGCCGGCCTCCTGCGCCCGCTTGAGCACCGGAACCAGCGCCTTCGAATCGGCGGGCGCGATGACGATGGCATTCACCCCGCGCGCCACCATCTGCTCCACCAGGGCCACCTGCTGCGCGAGATCGGTCTCGTTCTTGATGCCGTTGACGATCAATTCGAAATCCTCCCGGTGCTCACCATGGTAGGCCTCGGCACCATCGGCCATGGTCTTGAAGAACTCGTTGGCGAGAGACTTCATGATCAGCGCAATCTCGGGCGTGCCGGAGGTGCCCTCGACTTTCTCCGGTGCCGAGGACGACGGGCCATCGTCCTGGCCGCCTCCGCAAGCCAACAAGCCGCAGGCCACGCCGAGCGCGATACCAGAGCGAAGAATCGTGGAAAAAACAGGGAGGGGTTTCATCTTGCGCAAACGATTGCGCAAGTTCGGGTGGAGTGACAAGGGTTTTCTCATGGCGTGAGTCGGGCGATGGAACCGCGATCGGTGGTTTCGGTGGGAATCCGAACCCGGACCCCGGTCTGGCTCCCGGGCGCCTCGAGTTCGGAAAAAACGAGTTTCAGGGCCTCGTCGGCGAGGCGTCGCGTATCCTGCACCACCGCGCTCAGCGGCGTGGCCAACACCGTCGCCCAGGGCTGGTCATCGAAGGTCACCAGCGAAATATCCTCGGGGATGTGCAGTCCGGCCTCGCCCAGCGCCTGGAGGGCACCGAGCGCGTTGACGTTTCCGAAGCAGAACAGGGCCGTCGGTCGCGGATCGTTTTCCAGCAGTGTCTGCGCCGCCGCGTAGCCATCGGAGATCGAAAAGGCGTTCCCGGCGACGACCGGTTCCGTGTCGCATCCGGAATCGACGAGGCCTTTCCGGAACCCCTCGCTTCGCAAACGGCTCGACGAAGCCCGGGGATCGCCCTGGAGGCAACCGATCCGCCGATGACCCGCCTCGACGAGAAGGCGGGCCACCTCTCGCGCCGCCTCGAAATCGTCCGACACCACCGCCGGCGCGGAGAGGTTTTCGAAAAAACGATCCACGAAAACCAGCGGCGTACCGCTTTTCGCCAGTTCGAGAAATGGTGCGGGATCGTCTCCCGACGGGCAGGCGATGAGCGCATCGACGCGCCGCTCACGCAGCACCCTGAGGGCCTGCCGTTCCGTTTCCGCATCGTCACCCGCATCGCAGAGAATGGTCAGGTAACCCCTCCCCGCCGCGCCCCGCTCCACCGCCCGCGCGATCGCCGCGAAAAACGGATTGGTGATATCAGGCAGCAGCAAGCCGAGCGTCAGCGTGCGCTTCAACCGCAACCCCCGCGCCGCCGGATTTGCCCGGACCCCGAACTCCGTCGCCGCCGCCTCGATCCGCGCCTGGGTCATCTTTCCGATCCGATAGCGATCCCCCTGCCCGCTCAGGGTCCGCGACACCGTCGACACCGCCAGGCCGAGATGATCGGCCAGCTCGCGCAGGGTGGTGGGCGGTTCGATGGATCGGCTCATGGGGAACAAATCCTATGCGAAACACATTCGACGCAAAAGGAACAGTGCAAACTCGTCTCGATACTTTGGACTTCAAAAAGCCTTACCAATTTGATCGACTAGGCACATGCGCAGGAATTCGAGCGTCCGTCTGATCTTGGCTTCGACCTTTCTTGTCCTGTTCGTGATTCTTTCCTGCAACCGGAACGGCGAACCTTCCATTCCCAAATACAAGAGTCCTCCTGCAATCCCATCACCCGAACTACCGGGGGATCGCTATGGCCGCCTGATCAACTGGCAATGGAGAAACGGCGGTCGATTCGCCAGTTGGAGATTCCCCCTGGAGATCGAAGGCCTCTCCGTTTCTGAAGCGATCTCCAGAATCTTCACGGAAGCATCCAAAGCGAACCCTTGGTCATACAGCAAAGAGTCACCACGAATTCCAGAGTTGGTTTTCCAAGACGATCTCTTGCAAGAAGGAACGGCACCGGTCTCGATCTCCTTCGGCCTTAATCACAACGACTATCCAGCCTTCGATACCGCAAGCATGATTGCCCGGCTGTGCCTGGAGAACGGAGTCGATCTTGTTGAATGCTCCGAGAAACGCTACGTCTTCGGACCCGCATCCTATCAACCCGCGGTGCCCAATGAAGCCATCGAACGCGGAAAAGAAGCAGGGTTGGAGTTGCAGGTGGAATGGATCGACAAAGAGCAGGCGCACTATCGCGCCTTCATCGTGAACAAGGGTAGTAATCCGGTATTGCTGGCATTACCGGGAGATGGCAGCAGCAACGGCAGAAGGACGCCCAC
>JAUIGT010000411.1 GCA_030432615.1 Verrucomicrobiia bacterium | reverse complement strand
CGTTCCCATGCCCCCGCATCCCCAGCACAACATCGAGGAAACCCAGCAGATGGTGGACGCGATTTTGGGGCTGGGGAAGGGGGCGGAGTGAGGAGGGACCAGTGATTAGTAACTAGTAATTGGTGAGGAGTGGAGCAGGGAGCAGGGTGCGCATAGCTCGACTTCAGTGTCGTCCCTTCCACTTCCGCGCCATGCGATGCATCGATTCCTCGTCGGTGTAGTCGGCAAGGCGATCGAGGGGAACCCAGGCGAGGTCGTGCGATTCTTCGGTCACGGTGAATCGGCCGTCGCCTGAGTGGAGGAGGGCGTAGCGGACGTCATAGTGGGAGTGCTCGGGAACGTCGCCGCGGGCGGGGATGGAATGGATGTCGAGATCGAAGATCTCCGCGCTCACCGGCTCGAGCGGATCGAGCCCGGTTTCTTCGGTCGCTTCTTTCATCGCGACTCCGAGAACGTCGGCATCTCCATCGGCGTGACCACCGGGCTGGACCCAGATGTCGAGCTTGCGATGGTGGGTGAGAAGAACCGAGTCGCCGGCGGCGTTGACGATCCAGGCGGAACCGGTGACATGCCCGATCAGGAGCGAACGCATGAAACAGTCGTCATGAGCGCGAACGAAGGCGAGAAACCTCTCGCTGACGTCGGCCTCGTCGGGGTGCCGGGTGGCGTAGCGTTGGAGCGATCGGAGCAGGGGAGTGCGGTGCATGGTGACGAACTCGTCTTCGGGGCGAACACGCTGCGCGTCAAGAGGCTTGGCAGGAGCGTCCGGTGTGATAGGGTCGCCGTTTTCCTTCCCCCCAACTCTGACGCCGTCCTGCCCATGCCCCGCTCGATGAACGCCGAAAAGATCGCGACCCGGTTCCAGGTGCCGGGTCGACTCGTGGCCCTGCAACCCATCAGCGCCGGCAACGTCAACGACACCTACCGGGTGATCTTCCGGACCACGTTTTCGGAGGAGCAGTTCATCCTCCAGCGAATCAACAAGACGGTCTTCAAGGACCCGGTGGCGGTGATGGCCAACATGAAGGCGGTTACCGATCACGCCCATTGCCGGATCGAGGCCGAGGCAGAGGACGCGGACCGCATCTGGCAGCTGCCGCGGGTCATTCCCGCCGATGACGGGCGCGACTATGCCATCGATGAGCAGGGCGAATACTGGCGGGCGCTCTCGCTGATCGCCAGCGCCCGCAGCTACGAAAGCCTCAACACCCCGGAGCATGCGGTCGAGGCCGGGGTCGTCCTCGGACATTTCCAGCGCATCATCTCCGACTTTCCCGCCGGCGATCTGCAGGACACCCTGCCCGGCTTCCACATCACGCCGACCTACCTGGCCCAGTACGATGCTGTGCTCGAAAACGCGGAGGCGCGGCAGCGCCTGGACCATTCCGCCGAGGCCCGCCGGTTGGCGAAATTCGTGGAGGGCCGTCGGGAGTTCGCCTCGGTCCTGGAGGACGCCCTCGAGCGGGGGGAACTGCAACTCCGCCCCATCCACGGCGACCCGAAGATCACCAACATCATGCTCGACAACTTCACGGGCAAGGGAACGAGCATCGTCGATCTCGACACGGTGAAGCCCGGACTCATCCACTACGATTTCGGCGACTGCGCCCGGAGCAGTTGCAATCCCGCGGGCGAGGAAACCACCGACCTCAGCGAGGTGTTTCTCGATATCGATCTCTTCGATGCGTTGGTGAAGGGCTACCTGCGCGAGGCGAAGGCGTTCCTGACCGAGGCCGATCTCCACTACCTCTTCGACTCGGTGCGCCTGATCGCCTTCGAACTGGGGCTGCGCTTCTTCGCCGACTACCTCGCCGGCGACGTCTACTTCAAGGTGAACTACGACGGTCACAACCTGAACCGGGCCCGGGTGCAGCTGGCCTTGTGCGAGAGCATCGAGGCACGGGAGTCGAAGATGCGGCGGGCGCTCGAGGATCGGCGTTGAGGGGCGAATCCACACCGGCGGATCGGCGGGCGAATCGTTTGCCGTCAGGTCGCAACGCCCGTAGATTACCGGGTTGTCCTTCCGGGCCGAGTCGTTTCCCCAAACCCCCACGATGCCGGAACGTTACGAGTTCAAAGGGAAGATCGCCCGAGGCGGGATCGGGGCGATCTACCGCGCCCACGACACGGTGATGGGGCGCGAGGTGGCGATCAAGCGATTGCTGCCCCTTGAGCAGACCCACCTCAACGAGGCGGCCGATGAATCCCTGCAGCGCGAGGCCGCGGCGCTGGCACGTTTCCAGCACCCCAACATCGTCACCATCTACGCTTTCGAAGAAGACGACGAGGGGCCCTACGTGGTGATGGAAATGGTGGAGGGGGAAACACTCAAGGAAACCGTCGAGCGGGCGGCGTTTCCGGTGGAGGATTTCCTCGAGCTGACCCTGCAGGTGCTCGATCCGCTCATCGCGGCGCGCGACCTCAATCTCCTGCACCGCGACATCAAGCCGTCGAACATCATGCTCAGCTGGTTGGCGACGGGGAAGTTCCAGATCAAGGTGCTGGACTTCGGTCTCGCCAAGTTCAGCCAGGCGCCTTCCACCCAGACCCTCGACCAGACGGGGTCGTTCCTCGGATCGATCGACTACCTCGCGCCGGAGCAGCTGGAACTGGAACCGCTCGATCAGCGCACGGACCTCTATTCACTCGGTTGCGTCCTGTATTTCTGCCTGACCCAGAGCCCGCCTTTCGAGGGGGAGAACGCCGCCAAGACGATGCGGAATCACCTCGCGCACCAGGTGACGCCCATCCAAGAACTCCGGCCTGACCTGCCTGAACCGGTGGCCGACTGGCTGATGCGGATGATTTCCCGCTATCCGAAGCAGCGACCCGATGACGCCCGGGCCGCGCTGGAAGAACTGCAGGCGGCCCGTCGCGGTGAGTCGCCCGTTCCGAAATCCGAACCGACGTCGGACGAATCGATCCCCACCGCCATCGCCGTCAACGAGGCTCCCCCGGCTCCGTCCCGGACGAAACCGACGGGACCCCAGCGGAGGGGCTCCGGTCCCGTTCCCCACCGGCGACGCGAGGGATCGCAACCGGTTCGCGGCCGCACCCAGCCACAGCTGGTCACCGGGCCGGTTCGCGGAAAATCGCGCACCCAGCCCCAGTTGCATGTGCCCGGCGGATCGTCGGAGCCGGTTCGCCAGGCTCGCGGCGACACCGGACCTCGTCGCCAGTCCGCTGTGAAAGCTCCGACCGTGGCGGACGAGGGGGGCGCGCCAGGCAAAGTCATCGGTATCATCGTCGGCCTCCTCCTGGTGGTGGCATTCCTGGCGTTGGTCCTGACCCGGGGAGGAGGGGATTCCCCGGCCGATTCTTCGAAGAAAGCCACCGGCTCCGCGACCACTCCTCCGGAACGGAAACCGTCGCTTCCTCCCGGCGATCCCAATCCGCCCCCGCCGATGCCGATGCTCAGGAATCCCGAAGACTTGGCCCCTTCGACGCCCGTGCCGGAGGTGACCGACGGCCTCGTCGCGCACTACGCGGCAGCGGATGCGGTCTTCGGCGCGGACTTCAAGACCGCGGCGCAACCGGAGGATCGCGTCGCTTGGTGGGGAAATCTCCATTCGGAGGCCGCGGGCGATCACCTTCTCGCCGTGGAAGCGAGAAACCAGGATCGCGGTCCCAGGTTGACCATCGCCACGCCGTCGAAGCATCCCGAGCTGGCGCGTGGGTTCCGCGTGCTCGATTTCTCCGCGGACACGAAACTCTCCGCGCTTGGCCGCAAGGAGATCGCCGAGCGACTCTCGGGAACGGAGATGACCTCCATCGTCGTCCTTCGGACCACTTCGGACCGGGGCGGTATCCTGCGGTTCGAGGCCGAAGGGCTCGGCGGAATTCTGAGCTGGGATGCCCATCCGGACGGCTATCTCTGGAGGATGCAGAAGGGAACGCTGCGTCCGACCATGGTCGGAAAGATCGGGTCGCTCCGCCAGCGGTTCCTGGTGGTGACCCACCTCTGGGACGGGGAGAAGGTGGAGCAGCTGGCCTGGCTCAGCTTTCCGGGGGATGTCCACGTCCTCGCCGCCGCCGGCGATGCGCCGTTCAAGGAAACGCCGGTGCATCGCTACAGCATCGGGGGCATTCCGGTGGACCCGAAGGCGCCCGATTTCGAGGGACAGGTGGCCGAGTGGCTCATCTACGATCGTGCGCTCACCGACGAGGAGCGGGAGAGCGTGGCCGGAGCGCTCGCGGACCGCTACCTCGAGCCGCGGGAAACCGTCATCGATTTCATCTCGCCCTCGCGGAACGGCCAACTTCCTCCGCCGAGAAATCCCGAGGCCAACGCCACCACGCAGGCGCCGACGCCCCCGATCACCGAGGCCCTGGTCGGTCACTACGCGGCCTCGGATTTCACCTTCGGCAACGATCTCCGTCACGGGGCCAGGCTGGGTCAGCGTGTGATGGCCTGGGCCAACCTGGCGGAGGGACGCAGCGGCGATCATTTGCTCGCCTACGCCGAAGAGCGGCCCGAAACCGCTCCCGTACTGGTGGAACTGGACGAATCGGAGGCGTCGGGGCTGAACGGGAGCCACCGGGCGGTCCGTTTCGCCTTCGGGGAGACGCTCGTGGCGCGGGGTACGAACCAGATTCGCAACCAGCTCAGTGCCACCCAGCTGAGTTGTTTCCTGGTCGTGAGACCGGAGGCGGAGATCGCGCCCGTGCTGCGGCTGAAATCGCCCGAACTCGATCCCGCGGTCGGGATCTCGCTCACGGCCCCGGGGTTTTCCGGAGTCGTTCGCGAGGGTAGGGAGTGGAAATCGGCCACCGTCGCCGCACCGAAGAATCGGTTCTCGATCGTCAGTCTCGTGTGGGATGCCGCCAAGGGCACCCATCGCATCTTCGTGAAAACGACCGACGGCAACTCGGCAGCCTCGAAGCCGGTCAGGACCGCGGTGAAGACGCACCGTTTCGAGGGCTACAAGCTGGGGCACATTCCCCAGGGGCGAAACGACACCAAGTTGTTCCGGGGAGACATCGCCGAATTCCTGCTCTACGGCGTCGCCTTGTCGGATCGGGATCGGAAAGAAGTGGAGGAACACCTCTTTCAGCGTTATTTCGCGAAGTGACCGAATCCTCCGAACCAGTCGCGAATTCCGGGCACGGAAAGGGGACCGCTTCGACTCCGACGCTTGAGGCGGCCTCGCTGCACCTGGAGCTGACGCCGGCGAGAATCGCCCTGCTGGTGGGGTTCTCGCTGACCACGGCCTTCGGGATTCCCTTGCACTGGCACTGGGCGGCCTTGGTGACGGGAGCGACGACCCTGGTCCTCCTGCTGCGTGATCCCGAGCCGGCGCTGCGCCGGCGCCTCGGCGTGCTGCTGGGATGCATTGCCTTGCTGGCCGCGATCGACATCAATTCCTCCACCAGCACCCGCAATTTTCTCCAGGTCGGCATTCCGTTTTTTCTCGTCATCTTCGTGCCGGCGCTGGTTCTGGGCAGGACCGATCCGGGCGTGATCCGCTACCGGTTCTGGCCGCGGATCTGGCGGAAGGCCGACATCATCTACACCGTCCTCTCCGTGCCGCTGGCCTGGGCGATCCTGAAGTTCTACTGGTGGGCGACGCCGGAGCAATACCTGCAATGGTCGCTGCCCGCGCAGCCCGACGACGGAGAGATCAAGCGGCTCTTCATCGGCATCAACCTGGTGGGTATCTGGGATGAACTCTTCTTCGTGAACACCGTCTTCGCCGTGTTGCGGACCCTGTTTCGTTTCCCGGTCGCCAATGCCGTCCAGGCCG
>JAUIGT010000410.1 GCA_030432615.1 Verrucomicrobiia bacterium | reverse complement strand
GACCGTCAACTGCGCCGCCATTCCCGAGAATCTGCTGGAATCGGAACTCTTCGGGCACGAGAAAGGCGCCTTCACCGGAGCGGTCAGTTCCCGCATCGGAAAATTCGAGCAGGCCCACAACGCGACCCTCTTTCTCGACGAGATCGGCGACCTCGATCTCTCCCTGCAATCGAAACTGCTGCGCGTGCTCCAGGAGCGGCAGATCCAGCGGGTCGGCGGACGCGGCGATATTCCCGTCGATGTCCGCATCATCGCCGCCACCCACCGCGATCTCGAACGCATGGTGGCCGCCGGTGAATTTCGCGAGGATCTCTTCTACCGACTCAACGTTGCCACCATCGCCCTGCCGCCTCTGCGCGAGCGGACCGGCGACATTCCCCAACTGACCGACTTTTTCCTGCAGCGCTACGGCCGCGAGCTGGAGATCGCCCGCCCCGCCATCACCACCCGGGCCCTCCGTTATCTCGAAGAACAGCCCTGGCCCGGGAATGTTCGCCAGCTCCAGAACGTCGTTCGCAAGGCCCTGCTGCAGGCGCGCGGCTACGCCATCGACGTATCGGATCTCCAGCAGATCCTGCGGGAAACCGAAACCGCTTTCGCCTCGGGGACCGGCGGGGCCGGCTCGAGCGGGTTCCGCCAGTTGGAGGAGATCGCCCACACCACCCTGCAGCGCGTCCGCACCGGGGAAATCGAGGCCGCCTACCCGGAAATGCAGGAAGCCATGGAGCGAGCCCTCTTTTCCGAAGCCCTCCGACTCAGCGAAGGCAACCAGGCCCAGGCGGCCCGCTGGCTCGGCATCTCCCGGCTCACCTTGAGGCAGAAGTTGCAGAAATACGGCATCCGTCCCACCTGAATGCGACCGAAGAAATTGCTGCTTTTTTTCGAAGAAATGAAATAAATCGGAGAGAGTTCCGTCCAATTCCCTGAATCCCCGCCATTTACCCTGATGAAAAAACTCGTTCAGCTTTCCTTCCTCGCCACCGCCGCGCTGGCCCTCGCCGCGGTCCCGCTCATGACCCGAGCCGCCGATGGTGATGTCAAGCCGGTCGCCCTGACCAAGGACAACTTCGATGCCAAGACCGCCAACGGTGTGGTCCTCGTCGATTTCTGGGCGGAATGGTGCGGCCCCTGCAAGTTGATCGCCCCGGTCATCGATGAGCTGGCCAAGGACTACGAGGGAAAGGCGACCATCGCGAAAGTCGATGTCGATTCCAACCCGGAACTGGCCCAGAAGTTCAAGATCCAGGCGATCCCCAACCTGAAGATTCTCAAGGACGGAAAGATCGTCGATGAAATCGTCGGCGTCGCCGAGAAGGCGGACATCGAGAAGAAGCTCAAGAAGCACCTTCGCTGATCCGGATCTCGAAACCATTTCGTCCCTGTCCGGAAACGGACCAGGACAACCCGATCCTCCCCCCCAAAAGACCGCTCGTCGCGCCGTTCGCGTGGCGGGCGGTCACGCGTTTCCGGGGGTCACTCGAGGGCAGCTTCGTGGTAGATTCCCGAGCCGTCCGCTCCTGCTGGACGGCGGAATCCCGCCCATGATCCTCCCCCGATATTTCCTCGGCTTCCTGTCGTCGGCCGCAGTCCTGATCCTCGCTTCCCCGAGCACGAGCGCGAGCGCGAGCGACGGTGCGCCCCTCCAGTTCAATCGCGACATCCGGCCCATCCTCTCCGACAAGTGCTTCTTCTGTCACGGCCCGGATTCCACCCACCGCGAGGCCGGTCTGCGCCTCGACCGCGAAGCCGACGCCAAGGCCAACCTCGACGGCGTCATCGCCTTCGTTCCCGGGGATCCCGACGCCTCGGAAGCCATCGTCCGGATTTTTCACGACGATCCGGATGAACTGATGCCGCCTCCCGAATCGAAGCGGGAACTGACCTCGGAGGAAATGGATCTCCTCAAGCGCTGGGTCGCCCAGGGAGCCGAATGGGAGGAGCACTGGGCCTTCGTGGCTCCGGAACGCCCCGAACCGCCCCGGGTCCAGCGGCCGGACTGGATTCGCAACGGCATCGATCCCTTCGTGCTCGCCCGGCTCGAGGCCGAGGGGCTGGAACCCTCGCCCGAGGCGTCGAGGGAAACCCTCGTTCGCCGGGTCACGCTCGACCTTACCGGCGTTCCCCCGACCCCGGCCGAAGTGGAAGCCTATCTCGCCGACCAATCGGACCAGGCCTACGAGAACCTCGTGGATCGGCTGCTGAAATCGAAACGCTACGGCGAAACCATGGCCCTGCCCTGGCTCGACGCGGCCCGCTACGCCGACACCGACGGTTACCAGTTCGACGGTCCCCGCAACATGTGGCGCTGGCGGGACTGGGTCATCGATGCCTACAACCGCAACCTGCCCTTCGACCGTTTCACCATCGAGCAACTCGCCGGCGACCTGCTGGAGAATCCATCGCGCGACCAGCTCATCGCCACCGGATTCAACCGCAACCACCGCTACAACTCCGAGGCCGGGCTCGTGGTCGAGGAGTTCCTGCTCGAGAACGCCGTCGATCGCGTCGATACCACGAGCACCGTCTGGCTCGGCCTCACCATGGGCTGCGCCCGCTGCCACGATCACAAGTACGACCCGATCTCGCAGAAGGACTACTACCAGTTGATCGCGTTTTTCAATGCGGTGCCCGAGGCCGGACGCGCCATCAAGAACGGCAACTCCGAGCCCTACATCACCGCGCCCTTGCCGGACCAGGAAGAAAAACTGGCGGAGTACCACGCGGAGATCGCGGAACTGGAAGCTTCCCTGGCCTCTCCCGCCTTCGAGGCCGCCTACGCGAAGTGGCTCGCAGGCAAGCCGACTGGAAAAGCGCCCGTGGTTGCCCACGGCATGGACGCCCATGTCGGATTCGACGCGTGGAGCGAAACGGTCCGGGCACTGGAGGGACAGCCCCAGCTCATCGAGGGCATTCACGGGAAGGCCGCACGGTTCGATGGAAAGAGCGTTCTCGACGCGGGTCGTTTCGGCCGATTCCGCGCCAACGACCGGTTTTCCCTATCCTTCTGGATGCGCCCCGACGACGTCTCCCAGGGCGTCGTTCTTTCCCGCCAGAAGGGTGGCACCACCCGCCCCGGCGTCGCCGTCGAACTGCTGGACGGCAAGCTGCGTTTCCTCCTCATCTCCCGCTGGGTCGCCGGGGCCGGCGTCGTCGAGACCGTCGATCCCATCGAGGCCGGAGACTGGGTTCACGTCACCGTCACCAACGACGGTTCCCAAAGCGCCAACGGGCAGAAGATTTTCCTGGATGGCTCCGCGGTGGCGACCCGGGTCCTCCACAACACCAACTCCAACACCGGCGGGGTCGGCGAAAAGGAGATCTTCCGGGTCGGCGGCGGCGTGCACGGACCGAATTTCGCCGGCGCCATCGACGAGCTTCGCTACTACGGACGAACCCTGGACGATCGGGAAGTCGCCCTGATCTCGGAACCCGCGGGCATCGAGGAAATCGCCGCCCTGGCGGAATCACAACGCACGGCGAAGCAACGGAACCTCCTGCGCGCCTGGTTCCAGGAACACGGCACGCCCGAGAATGCCGAGCGGTTCACCCGGCTCGCGTCCCTCCGACTGGAGCGGCAGAAATACCACGACGGCCTGCCCCGGACGATGGTGATGAAGGACGTCCCCGACCCGCCCGCCACTCACGTGCGCGTTCGCGGCGTCTACAACGACTACGGCGAAGAGGTGCATCGGGGCGTGCCCGCCTCCCTTCCGCCCCTGCCCGCCGACGCGCCGAAGAACCGGCTCGGTTTCGCCCGCTGGCTGGTCGACGGGAACAACCCGCTCACCGCCCGCGTCACCGTCAACCGCTGGTGGCAGCGCTACTTCGGCACCGGGCTGGTGAAGACCTCCGAGGACTTCGGCGTCCAGGGCGAACTCCCGTCGCATCCCGAGCTGCTCGACTGGCTCGCCACCGAGCTGGTCCGCACCGGTTGGGACATCAAGGCGATGCAGAAGCTCATCGTCATGAGCGCCACCTACCGGCAGCAATCGAATCTCACGCCCGAACTGCGCGAGCGAGATCCCGACAACCGTCTCCTCGCCCGAGCCACCCGCATGCGCCTGCCCGGCCACGTCCTCCGCGACCAGGCGCTCTTCACCGGGGGCCTGCTCGAGGAACAGATCGGCGGCCCCTCGGTCTATCCCTACCAGCCCGCCAACCTCTGGGAGGAGATGTCGATGGGAATGAAGTACACCGAGTCGAAGGGGCGCGACCTGTTCCGGCGCAGTCTCTACACCGTCTGGAAACGCACCGTGAATCCGCCCAGCATGGCCATCCTCGACGCCGCCGATCGCGAAGCCTGCTGGGTGAAGACCAAGCGCACCAACACGCCGCTCCAGGCGCTGACGTTGCTGAATGAAAAGGCCTTCGTCGAGAGCGCCCGCCACCTCGCCACCCGATTGCTGGCCCCCGAAGTGACCGATCCCATCGACACCGGGTTCCGCCTCGTCGCAGCCCGCGCTCCCTCCACCAGCGAAAAGGCGATCCTCCAGCAAGCCCTCGACGAATACCGCGCCGAATTCCGGGACGCTCCCGACGAGGCGAAGAAACTCATCGCCTACGGCACCACGCCCGTTCCGGAAAAACTCGACCCCATCGAACTCGCCGCCCACACCGCGCTGGCGAACGTGCTCCTGAATCTGGACGAAACGATCACGCGGGAGTGAACGTCGAACGCCCAACTTTGAACGCTGAAATTTCAGGATTGATCCCCGCCTTTCCCCCAAGCGCCATGCCCTCACCAATGGTTCCCGGTCCCACTCCTTCGAGGTTCGACGTTGAACGTTCGACGTTGGACGTTCTCCCTTCTCGCCGCCGTTTTCTCGACACCAGCGGCCGCGCGCTCGGCACCGCCGCGCTGGCCTCGCTGCTGGGGCGCGACCTTGCTCCCGCCAACCCGGCCACGCCGTCCTACCTCAACCACGCCCCGAAAGCGAAGCGCGCCATCTACCTGTTCCAGTCGGGCGGTCCGCCTCAGATGGACCTCTTCGACCACAAGCCGCACCTCGACAAGGTCCATGGCCAGGAGGTTCCCGAATCGATCTTCCAGGGACAGCGGCTCACCGGCATGACCGCCGGGCAGAGCAGTTTCCCGGTGGCGCGCTCGATCTTCGAGTTCGGGAAATACGGCGAGAGCGGCCAGGTGATGAACGCCAAGCTGTTGCCGCATCTCCAGAAGGTGGCGGACGAGCTTTGCATCATCCGCTCGATGCACACCGAGGCCATCAACCACGACCCCGCCATCACCTTTTTCCAGACCGGCTTCCAGATCGCCGGCCGGCCCAGCATCGGAGCGTGGCTGAGCTACGGACTCGGCAGCGAAAACGAGAATCTCCCGGCCTTCGTCGCCATGACCTCCAACCGCGGCGGGCAGGCCCTCTACGACCGGCTCTGGGGTGCGGGGTTTCTTCCCTCCCAACACCAGGGAGTCCGCTTCCGCTCCGGCCGCGACCCGGTTCTCTACCTCAACAATCCCGACGGCATGAGCGAACGGCTCCGCCGGAAAACGCTCGATCATCTCGGCCAGATGAACCGCCTCCGACTCGAGGAAACCGGCGATCCCGAGATCGAGACCCGCATCGCCCAGTACGAAATGGCGTTCCGGATGCAGACCTCGGTGCCGGAGTTGACCGACGTCTCCGACGAGCCCGAGAGCACCTTCGCCCTCTACGGCGACGACGCCCGCAAGCCGGGCACCTACGCCTACAACTGCCTCATGGCCCGTCGGCTCTCCGAGCGAGGCGTGC
>JAUIGT010000409.1 GCA_030432615.1 Verrucomicrobiia bacterium | reverse complement strand
GAGGAGCGCGTTGAACGCCTCCTTGGTCAGCATGTGGACCTCGTCGATGTAGTAGATCTTGTACTTGCTGGCGGCGGGTGCGAATTTCACCGTGTCCCGGAGGTCGCGGATGTGATCGATCCCGCGGTTGCTGGCGCCGTCGATTTCCAGCACGTCGAGGCTGCGCCCCTCGGCGATCTCCCGGCAGATGTCCTCGTCGGGATCGAAATCGATCCGCGGACCGCCCTTGCAGTTGAGGGCCTTGGCCAGGATGCGCGCGGTGGTGGTTTTTCCCGTGCCCCGCGGCCCGACGAACAGGTAGGCGTGGGCGAGCCGGTCCTTCTCGATGGCGTTTTTCAGCGTCTGGACCACGTGGTCTTGGCCGAGAACGTCATCGAAGGTCCGGGGCCGATATTTCCGGGCAAAGACCTCGTAGCTGCCGGTTGGGGTTTCACTCACGGCGTCCATTGTAGGGACTTTTCCGGAGAGGAAAACCGAGAATGTCGGGAAAGCGGAAAGTTTCGCCGGATGGGGGGAGGGCTGGGAAAAACAGCCTGTTTCCCTGCGGAGCCCGACTCAATTGGGGTGCCCGATCTGACCGGTGAACCTGCCATTCCGTAATCATTGAGTCGGCGGATTCAATTTTGTCTCATGCCAACACCCTTGAAAACAACGAGTTGTAAAGAGTTGAAGCCGCGACACAGTTTTCATAACGTTTTTTGGGTAACACCGTTTTCTGCGATCTGCCCCTTCGAATCTAGTTCTAGGGTGTGTGGACAAATTGGCGGACTGCTCGGCGCGAGTCCATTTTTTGGCTGGCAAGGCGGGTCGAACGGCGTTGGGCGAGCCCAACAGGGTGAGACGGAACGCAGCCAGGCGGAAAATGGGCCGCGAATTCAGAAAGATCGCCGCTCGCGGCGCTGAGCTTTCCCCATTTCTGATCAAATCCGAGCGGTGCGGGAGTTTGTCCACACACCCTATGGTCTCTACTCAAACAAGCGCCGAGGCATGGACGCCCGCACGAGCCAACCGCGCCCGACGATGCGGGAGGCAGCGAAAGCGAAACCGCCAGAATCCGGCTCGGCAACGCTCTTCGTTCTTCCCCCGCCCGAGCCGAAAAGCGCCCGCACCCTGCGTCCTCTCTGGCGCGATCTCATTCGGAAGATCTGGGGCGAGGATCCCATGATCAGCCCCTGCTGCAGGGGCAAGATGAAGACCGCAGGGATCATGATCCGGCGGGATGAGATCGAGTTCTTTCTGCGGCTGCATGGTTTGTGGGAGGGAATCATCAGCCTCCCGCCACCGCCCCTCCCGCCCTTCGGCATTGAAAAACGCCGAGGGCCCGGAGGTGTTTTGGACGGAGTTTCGCGAACGCGGAACGAAGCCCGAAGGGTGAGCCCGCAGGCGGAGCGGGCGAATCAAACCATGGAGCCGCTCGACGTGCCGCCACAATGGGGCTGGAGCGACGAGATCGAGCCGCCGCCCGAGGACTGGTGGCATTGAGAAGAGGCAGCCTGGCAAGCGCCGGAACTCCCGCTCGACGATGGGCAGGTCCTGGTTCTCGACGCCGACCCGTTTCCCGCCGACGAATGGCCGGTCTATCGGGCGGACTGAACCAAGGCAGGACTCGGACCGGAAAGCTTACTCGCCGAATTTCAAGACGAAATGGACCGGGGCCGTAGGGGTGTGTCCACGCGTCGGTAAATTGCGGGCGGATGTCCCTGCAACCAGTCGAATTTCAGGCGCACGCTTGACGACAGTGGAAAATTGGGGTCAGATTCCACTGAATGAGGCTCTTTCCCCCCTTCCTCCCCCTGCACCCCCTCCAACCCGGGGCGATGCGCGGTGACGGAGCGGCGGGGTTGACGGAGCGGCGGGGTTGAAAAAGCAAATCCCTAGAAGTCGGCTTGGTCTCGAAGCGACCGAGGCCGAATGGGAAGTGGTGTAGGTTCCGCCGCAAACGCACCCTACGGCTTGCCCTTTGTCAGAAGCTCCGACTTCCACTCCGACGGCAATTTGTCGTTGGCTTCGATCCACCGCACTGCGGCGTCACGATCGGCCCGCAGCCATTGATTCATTTGTTCCATGGTGTTTCTACGTCGCTGTTCGGGATCAGTGATGGCGAGAGACCAGGCGATCGCCAACTGCCGATCCTCCCATCCCGCGATCTGAACAAATTCGGAAATGGCGGTGTCTCGGAGCGAACCATCTTTCATCCGGTCCAAGGCAACCGCCGAGGTTTCGAGATTCGCTCGCGCCCAACCTGAAAAGAGTCCGCGGACAGCTTGTTCGCGAACTTCACCCTCCGGCATCGCCATCGCTTCGGAGAGATAGTCGCCACCCTTTTTATAGCCGAACTGCCAGAAAGAAGATTTCGCCAGGTAGGGAGCCGATTTCGGGTCGGGAGGCGCTTTTACGAAATCCAACAATTTCTTCGGATCCTTTTCGACCCAGTCACCTACGATCCCACTGAAGGCTTCTTCTCTCAGCTTACCGGATAATCGCGAAGCCCGCTGCGCCGCCGCCTCAGGATCTCGTTCGGTCCAGGCGCTCATCACCCAACGCACCGCCTGATTCCGGGCTTCAGCATTATCGAAATTCTCGGTCGCCCAATCGAGGGCCCATTCCGGATCTTCGCCCTTTCTGACATATTTGCTCAACGCACCCGCAAAAAAATCGTCGGCACCGTTTCCTTCCAAGAGATGTTTCTTGCCGTAGGAAAGCGCGTCCTTCGGGTCGGCGTCCGACAGTTCGTAGAGCAGCTTCTCTACAATTTGCTTTCTCGACTCGCTCTCTGGAAGGGTGGCGACCCGGTCGATTACCCGAATAGTGTCTTCCTTCGGCCAACTGTTGAAACCCAGCCCGACCGTGAGATTCTCCCCATGATTTTCAAACCAGGCGATCGCTTCAGCCGGATCTTCGTCGCTTTTCAGCCATTGTATCCAAGCTTGGCCGGCCATTTCGGAAAATGCCTGGTTATCGGAAACGAGAGGCCCGATCTCCCGAACCAAGGTGGCAGGATCCGTCTTCGATAGGGAATTGGTGACTCGGGAAATCACGTTACCGCGAAGTTCTCCATCGGGGCGCGCCACCAGCCAGCGAATCATTGCCGATCGGTCACTCTCTCCCCACACAGAGAGCAGTTCCGCCACCTGGTTCTGATATTGCCACTTGCCGTGGCGGCGAGAGAGAAAACGATCTGCCACCTCAGAAAATTCACTCGGTTCCAATTGGTTGATAAACCGATTTGAGAGGTGAAGTGATGGCCACAGCTCATTGATCTCGAACAGACGTCGATCCACGATATCGGGAGAGCGTTCCATTATTTCATCGAGGAAGGCGAACAGCGCAGCCTGTCGATCCCTGGTCTTGGTCAGTCCATCGATCCAACGTTCAGCTTCTCCGGGATCGTTCCGGCTCCAGGCCCGCACGATGGCGTCAATACCTGCGTTGTTGCCGCAGCGTTCCAGCTGATCTTCCCAGATGGCCAGCGCTTCGCTGATCGAAAACTCGGCGAGCCGACCGTAAGCTGCTTTGAGAATCGTTGACTCGGTGGTCTCATCGACGGAGTCGGCGAAAAACGCGAGCACTTCGGATCGCGAAGCCAACGCAAATATTCGTTCGATTTCCAATTGGGCTTTGCCGCGTCGTTCGCCCTCGACGAGGAACGCGGCCCCTCCCATCGGAGCCGAGGCACGCTTTGCCAAATGGTCCAATCGATCCAGGGACTCGGCAAAAGTGGCGCCGGTGCGCGGATCGCGGAGAGCACCGCCCGCGTTGCCGAGTTTCTCACCTTCCCGACTTTCCATCCCGACTGAGTTGTTCTTCGCACTATCCGAGCCTCCCGAAGGCTCCTCGGTAAGTCGGCTGGATCGAGAGCTGTCCGCAAACCAGACGCCAGCCGCGTAGCCGCCGGAGGCAAACAGCAGGAGTCCGATGATCTGCCCCGTCGTTTTCATGGTCTTGTTGAGGCGTCGGGTGATTTGAGAATCTTTTGCTTCACTTCGTTGGAAAGAGCGGGATTCCGCCGAATTGCAGTCTCGGCGGTGGCGGGATCCTGTTTCAGCCAAGCTTTTCCCCAAAATAACAGCTCTCTGTCGCGCAGTTCGGGAACCGTGATGCGGGCCGCCAGTTTCATGACCAAGGCCGGATCTCTACGCCCGGCGAAACCGTTGAACCCTTGAATTGCCGCGTTTCGCAACGATCCCTCTGGTACCTCGTCGATTCGTTTCGCGCCTTCCGACGTATTTGAAAGCGCCCATCCTCCAAACAGACCTCGGATGGCGTCGTGTCGCAATTTGCCAGGAGGCATCTCCAGCGCAGTCGTCAGGAATTGAGAGCCTCCCTGCTGCTCCGCCAACTCCTGGAAGCCTACTCTGGTGAGTGGGGAAACGGCTTCCGGATCGGACGCGGAACGCACGAAATCGAGGAAGGTGTCGCTGTTCTTGGTCGGCCAATGGTAGGCCAGCCCGCGAAAGGCGTCGCTCTGAACTGATTTCGGCAGCGAGAGGGCGTATTCGGCTGCCGCGCTTGGATCGTCGTCCGCCCATCTACCGATCGCGAAACGGACCGAATCATCCAGAGCGGAATGGCCATCAAGATTTTCAAGGCTCCACCGAATGGCTTCCTCGGGATCTCCCATGTCCGCCCAGTTGCTCACGACTTGCGCAATCGTCGAGTTTGTCTCCGATCCGATCGGCAGATGCTCCAAGGCGTAGGGAAGCACAACCTCCGGCTGGAAGCGGGAAAGACGCTCCAGAAATCCCTGGGAAAATGTGTGTTTCGCGTCCGAGTCAGGTAGTTGAGACCACGCTTCGAGAATCCGGGAGGTCTGTTCCGGGGGCCACTCAACGTGGTTTGCCGCTCGATCCGCGATGCTCCACTCACCAAAGCCTGTGGCGAACTCCATGTTTTCCGCCAGCCAATTCATGGCCGCTTTTTCTCCTCCTCTTCTCGATAGTTGACTCCACCACGCGTATCCGGCTACCGCCGTCAATTCGGGTTGCTCGGACAGCGCGGGAGACAGTTTCTCGAGCAACAGCTCAGGTTGGCTGGCAATGATTCCCCCGAGCGCACGGTTCAGTTGTTCCGGCTCGAGTCGGGACAAGTCCTTTTCCAAGAGCCAGTCCATCATCGGTTCCGGTTCGCGCGCACCCCATCCACGAAGGAAGTCATCCAGCATTTTCACGAAAGAACTTCCATCTTCCCGTTCAGCAAACAGCAGGTCAGCTGCCGCCGCCATCTGATCCAGCGGAAGCTTTTCTCCCAACACGACGGCGATGCCTCCTCCCATTTCGGGATCGATTTCCTCGAGCCGATTGATCACTGCTCCCGGGCGCTCGGCCGCTTTCAAAGCCAGAAGGATGTGGGAAGCGGGCGCACGGAGCGGTTCGTCGTCAGGGAGTCCCGCGATCCATTGCTCGGCGGCAGTTGGATCCACGCGTTTCCAGGCGCGAAGCATCTCGGTCAGCCCGGTGTATTGCCCATGCCCGGGTTCTTTCCAGCGGGCCATGCCCAGTTCGATGGCGCGAGCCGGAGATTTTTTTGCCAGCGCCGCCATCAACATTCCAATTGCTGATGCATGCCAATACTCGGAAAAGTCCAGTTCGCCGAAGAATCCGACCAGTTCACTCTCCGAGGCGAGGGCCAGAATGTTTTCGATCTCCTCCAGGACACGTTCGTCTTCCGCCGGATCGAACATCTGAGTATAACCGGAAGAGTGACCAAGCTTGGCAACCAGTTCCTCCAACCGCCCCCTACCTTCGGCAAAAGTCGTGAACGAAACAATGCCAAAGCGAGCATTGAAT
>JAUIGT010000408.1 GCA_030432615.1 Verrucomicrobiia bacterium | reverse complement strand
GGAAGCGATGCGGGCATCGTGACCGACGAGCAACGAAGGCAGCGGGGAAAAATGGCCCGAATGGTTCAAGAAAGCCGCAGGCCTCACTTCCATTTTTTCTCAACACTGAATCGTCAGAGTATTTTTTTGAATTTCGTATCAGCCGAGTGGGCGGCAGCCCGCTACTTCTTGGTCTTCGGCAGCGCGTCCTTCAGGATGCCCTTCAGCACCTTGGCCCAGCGGTCGTAGCCGTCCTGGGTCATGTGGAGGCCGTCTTTCAGAAACAGGGAATCCGACGGCGGCTGGCCCGCTTCGGCGTCGGCGAGCATGGCGGCGCCGATGTCGGCAAAATAGAAGCCCTCGTTTTCCGCACACCAGGCGGCAATGCGATCGTTGGCGTCCTTCATCGTCGGCCACATGTCCCAGCGGGCGACGCTCGGCTTGATGGCGATGTAGATGAGCGGGGTGCCGGGCAGCTTCTCCTTCACCAAGCCGGCGAAGGTCTGGAAGTCGGCGGCGACCTCCTCGGCATTCATTCCCCGGGCGACATCGTTGTCGCCGGCGTAGAAGAGGATCGCCTTGGGCTGGAGAGGAACCACGAGTCGATCGAAGTAGTGGATCGAATCCGCGATGGTGGAACCGCCGAAGCCGCGATTGATGGTCCTGGCCTTCGGAAAATTGTTCTCCAACTTCCACATCCGGATGCTGGAACTGCCCAGGAACAGGAGGGCGTTCTCCGGTGGAGGCGAGGCCTCGGCGGCGGTCTCGAATTTCCTGATGTCGTTTTCCCAGCGTTCCGGCCCGTCTTTTTTCTTCCCGGGGTCCTGGGCAAGGGCGATGCCGGATGTGAAGAGGAAAGCGAGGCTGGCGAGGAAAAAGGGGCGTGCGAGCGGCATGACTTTTCCCTATCCCGGATTTCGGAAAAATGCCAGCCTCCCTTTTCAGCGCTTTCGCTGGCGCTCGGCGGCAGCCAAGGCGGATCGGAACCAGGGCTCCATGCGTTCGGCGCTGTCGAGCGCTTCCTCGGGACATTGCCGGTAGGAGGTCACCATCACCTTCCCGCTCTTCTTCCGCTCGAAGGAGAATGGAGGCAGGTGGCGGGCGTCGAACTCCGCCCGGTTCCCGTCGTCTGATTTGAGGTAGAAGAGACCGCCCGCCACGAGTCCGAACATGAGTTCCCCGTGAAAGAAACCGTGACCGCCGAACATGCGTTTCGCGACGACGTCCCCCGCCGGTTCGATCAGTTCCAGCAGGTGAGCCACGAGGTCGACGTCGGAATGGGAGGCAGGAGTTTTCAGTTTTCAGTTTTCAGTTTTCAGGTCCGGAAATCGGGACCTCGTGGTATTCGAGTGCCCATTCGCGCATGAAGCGAAGGCGATCGGGAACGATGCGATAGATGATCAGTTGGGGGTTGTCTAGCGACCCGAGGTAGCGGCGCAGGAGCGGATTGGATTCCCAGATTTCCTCGAGCAGTGGCCGGTCGTCGAGGATTTCAGCAACGCCGGTGATGCGCACCTGGTCGTGATTCGGCGCCAGGTAGCAGAGTTCGACCTTGGGATTGGCGGCGATCTCGCCGGTCTTGTGGTAGCTGCGCAGGTTGGCGACGTAGACGGTGAAGCTGTCTTCATCCACTCGCACCGGGGAAACCGGCCGGACTCGGGCCTGGTCGCCATCGAGCGAGGCCAGCATGGGAAATTTCGCCTCGCGAATCACGGCGCGGCAGAGGTCCGGGAGCGTGGCGGGATCGATCGGTTCGGGTTGGGGAGGGGAGGGCATGGGAGTGAGCGGTAATCGGTGGTCGGTGGGAATGATGGAATGGAGGAGAGGGCGGTGAGAAGAGAAAATCAGCGAAGATCTGCGTTTATCAGCGGTTCCTTTTCCCTTATGTCCTTCTCGTGCGTCTTCTCTGGATTTTTCTCCTGCTTGCCGCCCTGGTGCTGATTCCCTTCGGAATCTGGGGCGACGACTTCGAGACGTGGTTCTCCCAGGAGGCTGCCGTTGCCTGGCTGAATCGTTACGGGGCCTGGGCCTGGGCGGCGGGAATCGGTCTTCTCGTGGCCGATCTCTTTCTCCCGGTGCCGGGCACGGCGGTGATCGCGGCGCTGGGCTATGTCTATGGGCTCTGGCTCGGAGGGCTGATCGGGGCGGCGGGGTCGATGCTGTCGGGCCTCTTGGCCTACGGACTTTCCCGAAGCCTGGGCCGTCGGGCCGCCGAATGGATCGCGGGGAAGGAGGATCTCGAAAAAGGGGAGCGGGTTTTCGGGGGAAGCGCCGGTGGTTTCATCGTGGCGCTGTCGCGCTGGCTGCCGGTGATGCCGGAGGTGATCGCCTGCCTCGCGGGCATGGCGCGGATGCCGCTGCGCCGTTTCGTGGCCGCGCTGGCCTGCGGGAGTCTGCCGCTCGGGCTCGCGTTTGCGGCAATTGGTTCGGCGGGACACGATCGGCCCGTTCTCGCCTTGTTGCTGAGCGCGGTGATCCCGCCGATTCTCTGGGCGATCATCCGGCCGCTGGTGGTTCGGCGATCCGGGGAGGGTGAACAGGGTTAGGTCGTTCGTTCAACCCCCTTGGTTCAATTTTCGACGAAGCGCTTCACCGGATGATCTTCCCAGGGGGGAAGGTCGTCCAACTCGGTGAAGACCGACTCGGAGAGCGGCAGATTCCAGGCTGCCCAGAAGGGGGCTAGGTTGGCGTTGCAGGCTTTCGAAAGGTGAATGACCCATTGGTCGTTTTTCTCCTGCTGCGTCTTGGGGCCTTTCTCACGATCCATCCGATTGTATTCGTCGAAGACTTTCTGAAACGGTTCCCAGCCGAACTCTTCCTGCACCTGGAGATAGGGTTCAAGGGCGACCCACATGGACCACTCGGCCTCGAATTTCCTCCCGTTCTGGAAGTAGGCATTCATGCGCTGTTTCCGGTCGAGCGGCCGGATGGCGTTGTGGGTGTTGTCGCGATCCTTGCCGATGTATTCCTCGAACACGTAGACGGACCACAGGTTGCAGGTGGTCTCCCCGGTGCCGGGCAGGGCCCAGAGATCGTGCTGGTGGTTGTGGCCGTACTCGTGGAAGAACCCCCAGTTTCCCTCTTCCTTGAGACTGCGGGCATCGACGGCCTGTTCGGCGTTGCGGTCGAGATGGGCGGCGACCGGGTAGCTGCTGTGCATGGATCCGGCCGAGGTCTGCCGATCGAACACGATGCGCTCCGCGCGGTAGTCGTCGCGATCGACCTGGACGAGGACGGCCGAGGTGTCGATGATGCCGTTCCAGACTTCCATGACCTTGTCGGGATCGTTGAGGCGGCGGATGTAGTCGGAGGGAATGGCGATGATGATGCGCTCCGACGCGAGCTCGGCCCAGGGGGCGGGGCGGTTGCGGATCTCGCTTTTCCAGTCGCCCAGGTCGGTCTCGCCGTGCACGTAGAGCGGGGCCTCGACTCCGCCCTCGATGGTGAACTCGAGATCACCCTCCTCGGCATCCTTGGGTACGCGGATGGTGATGAGTCCACCGAGGGCGTTGGAAATGCTGGTGGTGCGCTCATCGATCTCGACCCTGCGCTGGAGACGCGGATAGCGATGCCACTGGTCGCGGTTGTCGAGACCGCCACCATAGGCTCCGATGAGGACCTCGAATCCCTCGCCGACGATCTTGCCGGGCGCGGTCACGGTGATGACTTCCCCGGGAGCGGCATAGAGACCGGTCGGGCGCATTTCCTTGGCCGCCCAGCCGCCGGCACCGCGACCGCTGAGCCATCCTTTCCACGTTCCATTGATGGTCAGTTCGCGAGTGACGCGCTCGGCGTCCCCGGGCACCGCGCCGGGATAGTCGGCGGCGGCGGGAATCGGATACATGAGGCCGGCGGGAAGTGTCTGGTTGAATTCGTTCTCCAGGGATATGACCGCATCGACCAGGGGATCGCGGCCGGGAACGACGGGGGTTTCCTTGTTGGGAACGATGGGGCCGATGGCTTCGTTCAACTGCCGCAACCCTTCGAGAAAGGTGGTCAATGCATTGCCCCGCAGGTCGATTCCGGTCTTCAGCGCGGCAATCAGCTCGCCGCGTTCACCGGCGGAAAGCGATTTGGCTTCCTCGGCCAGGCGAAGCGCCGCCTCGTAGGCTCCGCTCGATTCCTTCTCGCCCGGTGCCCCAAGCGGTTTCATGGGCGCTCCGGGCGGCGGCGGGGTGGACGCGGGAGCCGGGCTGCTGCCGTCGCCGGGGCGCCCCACGAAGAGAGGCACCCGGGTGTTGGCGTAGCCGTTGGCCTCGAAGCGGATTCCGGCGTCGAAGAGGACGATGTTTCCGGGAAAGTCCCGGAACTCGGGATACTTCTTCGCGAAGGCCCAGGGGGTGGCGGCGGCCACGATGCCGCCACCGGCTTTCTGGAATTCATAGAGGCGGACCGACCCGCGTTCGGACAAATTGGTCTGAGCGACAATGCAGTAGACATCGACGCCGCCGTTCTCGACCTCTTCGGGCGCGATGGTCCGGACGGTGAAACCGGCTTCGGCGAGGACCGATTCGAGTTCTCCGAGATCCGGGGAGAGGCCGACCCTGGGACTGCTGGATCGTCCCGCCCAGCGGATGGAATTTTGCACCAGGGTGGCGGCCGCGGGTTGGGAGGGGAGGTCGCCGCCCTTGAGGAAGCCGCCGTGACTGAAGGCTATGGCGCGGCCACCATTCTTCCCATCGGAAGCGGCGGCGACGATCTTCTGGTTGGAATCCCGCAGCAGGGCGAAGGTGTCTTCGCCCGTCAACGTCAGCACGCCGGGTACGGCCTTGCCGAGATCGAGTTCACCGCCTTTCCCGGTGATCAGTTGGAAGGCGGCATCATCCGCCCGGGCGGGCGCAATTGCCGCGAGAGCGAGCAGGAGAACAGCGAGGCGAGGGGGAAAAAACAACTGGGACATGGGCCTGGATCATTCGGAGGCAAGCTCGAACGACAATGGTCCGAGCCCGGGGGTGATGTCGAGGTATGCCGGTTGGCCGGGATTTTGTGACAGCCGATCGGTCTGTATGACACGCTCGTCCTTTCCCTCGGTCGCTTCCCAGATGCTGGCCGTGAAGGAAAGTCGCGCTTTGCCGACCGGAGGTCCGAGTTCTTCGGTCAGGTGGAATTTTCCCCGGCGCACCCAGGTGGAAGTGATCGGCTGCCCGGGATCTTCCGGGTGGAAAGTGATCCGGCCCCAACTGACGGGCTGCCCGTCGAAGCTGACTTCGCCGGCCACGGCGACGCGCTTGACCTTGGCGGCGTACCAGCCGTTGGACTGCATCCAGGTGTCGAGCAGCTTCGACCAGGTGCCGGTGACGGGATCGCCGAGGAAGAGTCCGACGCCGTGCGGGCCTTTCTGGTAGATGTGCATCTCGGAGGGGATGCCCGCCTTTCGCAGCGCCAGGTAGAAACGAACGGCGTTCTCCGCCGGCACAGCGGTGTCGGCATCGGTCTGGAAAATGAAGGTGGGAGGGGTCTTGTCGGTGACGTTCCGTTCCGAGGAAACGGTCCGGGCGGCGTCCTCGTCGTCGGCATTCTCCGGTCCGAGCAGGTTGCGGCGGGATCCGCCGTGGGTGACGCCTTCTTCCATGCTGATCACCGGGTAGCAGAGCACGGCGAAATCGGGCCGCGCGCTCGCCTCATCGATCGCGTCGGAAGCGTCGTAGGCTTTTTCGTCGAAAAGGGTCGCGGCCATGCTGGCGAGATGACCTCCCGCGGAGAATCCCATGACCCCGATGCGCTTCGGATCGACATGCCACTCTCCGGCGCGGGATCGGACGGTGCGGAGCGCCCGCTGGACGTCGGCGAGTTGCGTGGGGTGATGGTGTCCCTTGGAACCGAGGCGGTAGTGGAGGACGAAGGCG
>JAUIGT010000407.1 GCA_030432615.1 Verrucomicrobiia bacterium | reverse complement strand
GCCCGCCCTGGGCGAAGGTCAGGAGCTGCTGCACCAGGTCGCGGGCATCCTCGGCGGCGCTGGTGGCGTTGCCCATTTCCTCGCGGAACTCCGGATCGTCGGGGTAGCGTTCGGAGGCGAGATCGAGGCTTCCGATGAGGACCGTGAGCAGGTTGTTGAAATCGTGGGCGAATCCCCGGGCCAGCAGTCCCAGTCCCTCGAGTCGCTGGAGGCGCACGCTCTCGGCTTCCGCCTGCTTGCGGGGCGTGATGTCGCGGAACAGCGCCAGCAGGCCGCCTCCTTCGCCGGCGAGACCACTGCGGTAGAGGCTGACGTCGAGCCAGCGTTCGCGCCGGGTGTCGAGGAACTCGAAATGATGCCGCCGACCGCCCAGCAGCGCCCGCTGGAATTCGCCGTGGTATTTTTCCCGGGCGTCGGCCGCGAAGGTCGCCCAGAAATCGCGCCCGAGGAGCGGCTCGGCGCCGCCGAAATAGACCAGCGCCTCGGCATTGGCGTAGGTGATGACCCCGGCCGGGTCGAGCGTCAGCAGGGGGTCGCCGATTTCATCGAGGGGAAAGACCTCGCCATCGCCGCTGTCGGTATCGACCTCGGCATCCTCGCCGAATTCCCCGCGCTGGACTTCGTCGAAGAAAAACGATTCCTCTCCGCCGGCCGGCGTCCCTGCCGGGGAACCCGCGCTCGCCCGGTGCCCCAGCAGCGCGCGAAAGGACGGCTTCCGCGACAGCTCGGTCACCTTCGCGAGGGCGGGACCGCGTGCCGGTGGTTCTGCCGTACTCCGGGCCTCGGTCGAAGGGGTTCCGGGAGTGCCGGGGAGCCGCAGCACGCTGACGAGACCGACGGCTTCGCCGCTCTCGGTGCGGATCGGGGTGGAGCGTTCCAGCACGGCCACCGACGCACCCGATCGCTTTCGCAGGTGAGTCTCGCGAAAGGCGGGAAGGTTCGCCGTCGCCGCGGTGGCGATTCCGTTCCCGCTGTTCCCGTCCGGAAAGGCCCCGCCGCCCGCCACGAGGGGCGCGACTTCCCGGAGCGAACGGCCCGTGGCCTCCGATGCCGGCCAGCCGGTCAGCGTCTCCGCGGCCGCGTTCATGAGGGTGATTCGACCGTCCAGTTCGGAGACGATGACGGCGTCGTCGAGCGATTCCACCAGGTGCTCCAGGGCCTCGGTCCGGCGGCGGTGGGCGCGCCGGGTGCGGTCGTGTTCGAGCGCGGCGTCGAGCGCGGCCGCCAGTTCGCCGTCCGAAAAGGGTTTCCGCAGGTAGCCCGCCGGACTCGCTTCCCGGGCGCGTTCGTAGATGGCGTCGGCGGAGTAACCGGAGAGGAACACCACCGGGATCTCGAACTTCCGGCGCAGGGCGATCGCCAGGGCGATGCCGTCGAGATCGCCGCCGGAGAGGCGGATGTCGACCAGGGCCAGGTCCGGCGTCCGTTTTTCCGCGAGGGCCAGCGCCGCCTCGCCCGTCCAGGCCGGTCCGCTCACCGTGTGCCCGAGACGTTCCAGGGTGTTGCGCAGGTCGCTCGCCACGATGCGATCGTCCTCCACGATCAACACGCGGAGATTTCGCCGTTCCCGGTCGCGGGAGCGCTGAGGGGTGGGTTCAATCATCGAGGTGGCAGGCGGTGAGTCGCGCGGGGCAGGCAACCCGGTTCACTATGCCCAAAAACTGCCCGGCATGCACGCACTTCGCGTCATCGTTTTGCCGGAAAGCGCAGCAGCCATCGCGCCCGGCCGTCTTCCTGCTTCACGTTGAGACTGCCGCGCAGCTGCTCCACCAGGGCGCGCAGCACCGGCACGGAAATCCCGCTCATCATGGCGGCGGGCACGTTCGCCCGGACCAGCGGATGCCCCTCGAGCCGGGTCAGGACCACCGACCCGTCGGCCGCGGGTCCGCCGTCGCCCCCGTTCGCGAACAGGGCCAGCGCCAGCTCGGCGAAGAGAAAGCCGAAGGTGGTCGCCATCTCGAAATCCGCCGTCACCGGGGCGCTCGCCTCGGACTCGTCTTCGTCGGAGGGCGCTTCCGTCTTCACCTCGAGCAGGGGAATGACCTCGCCCGCCTCGGGACCCGCCATGCGGTGCAGGTCGCCGGCCAGCGCGCGGGCGAAGGCGGCCAGGTCCACCGGTGCCTCCAGCGATTCCGCCAGCTCGTGAAGCCGGCCGATCACCTTGAGACGCGCCTGCATCTTGGCCAGGGCCGCCGATTCCAGGCCGCCCAGCGAAGGCAGCTCCAGGCTGAGCAGGCCGTTGATCTCCTGCAACTGGTTGCGCCAGCGATGCTGCATCTTCTCCGCCGCGCTGGTGTCGGGCGAGCGGTCGGTGACCTCGCGATGAATGCCCAGCAGGGATCGCGGCGTGCCCGACTCGGTCACCGGCAGGAAAACGACCTCGGCCTCGCCCGTGCTGCCGTCCCGGCGGAAAAAGCGGTGCCGGGTTTCCCAGCGTCCCTGCTCGTTGAGGGATCGGGTGATCTCCTGGTTGAGGGCGCGCTCGTGACCGGGCTCGGCGTAGAGTTTCGCCAGGCCCTGGCCCGCGATGTCGCCGAGCCGGTAGCCGAAGATGCGTTCCGCCGCGGCGTTGAAATCGGTGATCCGGCCCCGCAGGTCGGTGACGAGAATCGCCTCCTCGAGATGGCGGAACGCCAGTCCCTGCCGGGCGTGAGCCTCGCGGGCCTCCGCCTCCTCGGTCACGTCCATGACCACCGCCACGGCACCGTCGTGCTCGCAGGGCGCCACGCGCACGGAATAGTGGACCTCCCGCTCGCCATGGCCGCCGTCACCCTCCGGCGAGGTCTCGGAAAAACGCCAGGCGCGAATGGTTTCCCCGTCGATGCATTCCGCGATGCGGGCGCCCGCCGCGTCGGCGAAGGCGCTCCAGCATTCCGCGATCGGCCGGTCGCGCCAGGTGTCGTCCGCCGAGATTCCCCGCCAGTCGCCGCCGTTGGCCGGCATCAGGTCGGTGACCGTGCCGTCGCGATCCAGCACCAGGATCAGGTCCGGGATCGCCTCCAGCAGCGCGCGACTCCGCGCCCGGCTCTGCTCGAAATCGCGGACCGACTCCGCGTCGCTGCGCAGGTGCAGCACCGAGTAGAGCCGCTGGCCGAGCGGCGACCGCACCACCGTCAGGGAGACTTCCGTCGGGAGGGTGTCGCCTTCCGCCGGCCGGAAATGAATGGCCTCGTCGCCGGAGAAAAGCACCCGGCTGTCGTCCGACGACCCCGGTTCCGTGGGATTCGAAGGCGCCGCCGCCTCCAGCCTCGCCTCCGCCGCCCGGAGCCGTTCGATGTCGGAGAACGCCACGCAATCCGCCAGCGCCATGCGCCGGAGTTCGTGGCGCGGGCGACCCATCAGCGTGGCGAAGGCACCGTTCACGTCGAGGAACCGTCCCGTCCGGTCCACCAGGGCGATGCCCGGTTCCGCCGGCTGGAAGACCGCGTCGAACTTCACGTCCATCGCCCGGAGCGCGTCCTCCGCCTGCCGGCTCTCGGTCACGTCGCGCAGCACCACCACCAGGTCGTCGCCGACGAGCCGGGGGGCGAACTCGATCTCCCGCAGCTGGTCGGCCTGGTTCTTGAGGGAAAACACCCGCGTCACCTGCTTCTGCCAGATGTGTTCCCGCCAGTCGGCGATGACCGCGTCGGCGTAGGCCGCGTCCCGGCAACCGGACCGGAGCCAGCCGGCGATGCCGTCGCAGTCGCCCAGGTCGCTGCCGAGCAGGCGGGCGTGCTCGCGGTTGGCGTAGCGGAGATTCTGCGAGCCGTCGAGCACGATGACCCCGACCGGCAGCGCCTCCAGGATGGCGAGGGCATCCTTTGTCGCCGGGCTCAGGTCGCTCTCCGCGAAGTCCGAGCCGAGCAGGTCGCTGCCATCCTCGGGAAATTCGAAGGGATCGTCCGCGTGGGGATCGTCCGACCACGACCACGAGCGCGACGCGGCATCGCCCGCCGAGGAAGACACCGGTCCCTCGGGAACCGATTCAGGAGTCAGTGGCTGATCGTTTTCGGCGTCGTCGTCCTCCTTGTCGGGACCGCCGGGACCAGCTCCATAGGGGCGAGAGACCACGAGAGTTTCAGAACTGAGAATTTTCTAAAGATCAATATTTAGGAAGTATGAACTAATTCGGCAAGCGGTTTGTGTCGAAATCGCGAGATTCTTGGGAAGGGGGCTGCGGAGGCGGGGCGGGACGGGGGAATCTTGGACCGTTGATCTTGCGAATCGAGTTGCGGGAACCACAAGCAGCCCTCCAGCATTCTGCGCCTTGCCACAGCCTATTAGCTGTCCTAATAACAAAGAAGCCGGGAACCCTGAACCGGGAACCCTGAACCGGGAACCGAAACCACGCTCCGCCCCATGCACGTCGAGACCTTCAAAGTCTTCTGCGATCTCGTCGAGACCGCCAGCTTCTCCGAGGCGGCCGAGCGCAACGGCGTCACCCAGAGCGCCGTCAGCCAGCAGATTCGCGGGCTGGAGGAGCGCTTCGGCGTCGTGCTCGTCGAGCGCGGGCGGCGCAACTTCTCCGTCACCGCCGAGGGCGAGGTTTTCCTCCAGGCCGCCCGGGAGATCGTCGATACCTACCGCGGCATCGAGTCCAAGCTCCAGCAGATGCGCGACGTCGTCGCCGGTCCCCTGCGCGTGGCCACCGTCTACAGCATCGGATTCCACGAGCTGCCGCCCTACCTCGAGCACTTCCGCCGGGAATTCCCCGAGGTCCAGCTCGGCGTCCAGTACCGCCGGTCCAACCAGGTCTACGCCGACGTGCTCGAGTCCAAGGCCGACCTCGGGCTCGTCGCCTATCCCCAGGCCCGCAAGGGCATCGAGGTCGAGCCCGTGTGGAAAGACCGGCTCGTCCTCATCGCCCCGCCCCAGCATCCCTTCGCCAGGAAGAAAAAGATGAGCGTGCGCGACATCGACGGCCAGCGCTTCATCTCCTTCGAGCCCGACCTGCCCACCCGCAAGGCCATCGACGAACTCATGCGCGAGGCCGGCGTCCGGGTGAAGGAAGTCGTCGAGTTCGACAACATCGAGACCGTCAAGCGCGGCGTCGCCATCGAGAACGCCCTCTCCATCGTCCCCAGCGAATCCGTCAACGCCGAGGTCGCCGCCGGCGTCCTCTGCCGCATCGACCTGGAGGGTCGCCACCTCTGGCGTCCCCTCGGCGTCATCCGCCGCCGCTCCAAGGCCATCACCTCCCCCATGCGCGAACTCGTCGCCCTGCTCAAGAGCGGCAAGCCGGGGGAGGCGGGGAAGAAGCGCTGACTTGCCATCGTCATACCACGACGGATCGATCCCTCCCGACTTTGCCACCCGATGAAATACCACGTCACTCTCACCAAACGAGCGGTGAAGGATTTGAAATCCCTGCCCATCAAAGATCGGGAAAGGGTCCTTCAACGCATCGACGGCATGGAGAACGATCTCGCTGGCGATGTGAAAAAACTCACCAATCACACCCCCGAGTACCGGCTTCGCTGTGGAGATTGGCGCGTCCTCTTCGAGATTGAAGGGGACAAGATCGTCATCTACCGTGTCCGCAACCGAAAGGAAGCCTACGGATGAGCCTGCACCCTCAAGTCATCGAAAAAGACGGCGAAAAGGTATTCGTCGTTCTGCCCTACGAAGAATACCTGGAACTCCGGGAGAATTTGGAAGACTTCGAAGACCTCAAAGCACTCCGAGCCGCGAAAGCCGAAGCCGGCGACGAGATTCCGCAGCCACTTCAGGCCTTGCGCGCCGAGATTCTGGACGCTTGAGCATGGCGACCTGCCAGTGTGCTGAGCGATAAGAGCGTTGAAGAATTCGCGAGGCACTTTTTTTTCAAATCAAGGCGCGAGGAGGGAGCGAAGCGT
>JAUIGT010000406.1 GCA_030432615.1 Verrucomicrobiia bacterium | reverse complement strand
AGGTTTTTCGCTTTCATCATGGGAGTCGCTTGGGTTTGGAACTGCTGGGAAAGTAAACCGCCGCCGCCCTCGCGAGTTGCGAATCGGGCGAAGTTTTTCCCGCGGGCCCCTCTCCGGACGACTCCGAAGTGGAAGCGAAACTCACGCGCCCACCACTTCGCTTACCTGCTTCGCCACGCCGCGGAAGGCTGCGCTGATGGCGTTCCCGGAGGGATCGTCCAGCGCCACCGGCCGCCCCTGGTCGGCGCGGTCACGGGTCGCGATGTCGAGCGGAATCTGTCCCAGCAGGGGCACGCCGAGTCGCTCGGCCTCCGCCTTGCCACCGCCTTCGCCGAAGATGGGATAGCGGGTGCCGTGTTCGCATTCGAACCAGGCCATGTTCTCGATGATCCCGAGGATGGGCACGTTCACTTTCTGGAACATGGCGACCGCCTTGCGGGCGTCGATGAGCGCGACCTCCTGCGGCGTGGTCACCACCACGGCGCCGTCGAGCGCGACGGTCTGCACGATGGTCAGCTGAATGTCTCCAGTCCCGGGAGGCAGGTCGAGCACGAGGTAGTCGAGTTCGCCCCAGGCGCACTGCCGGAGGAACTGCTGGGTGTAGCGGGTCGCCAGCGGACCGCGCACGATGGCCGGCGCGTCGTCGCCGAGCATGAAGCCCATCGAGATCACCTTGATGCCGTGGGCCTCGATGGGGAGAATCTCGTTCTGTTCGTTGGCCATCAGCTGCTCCCCTTTCGAGCCGAACATCAGCGCCATGCTGGGTCCGTAGAGATCGCAGTCGCAGAGGCCGACCTTCGCGCCGCCCTGGGCCAGAGCCACCGCCAGGTTGGCGGCGACGGTGGACTTGCCGACCCCGCCCTTGCCGCTGGCCACGGCGATGATCTTCTTGATGCCGGGAATGCTGGAGGTTCCGAGTCCCCCGCCCTGCTGGCCACCGCCACCCGCGACCGGCTCCGGCGGATCCTTGATGTCGAACTCGACGTGGACATTGCCGACGCCGTCGATGGCTTCGAGCACCGCCCGGGTGTCGCGGTTGATCTGGTCGGGAATCTGCGGATCGCGGGTCGCCAGCGACAGCTTCACGGTGACGTCGTCGCCCTCGATCCAGATTTTCTGGAGAAGGCCGAACGAGACGATGTCGCGGCTGAAGCCGGGGTATTTGACTTCCTTGAGCTTTTCCCGGATGAGGTCTTCGGTCATCATGACAAACAATCAGGCTTGGCTGGAGATAGGGGTGAAAATGGAGACTGGTACCCTGTAGGCCAATACGACCGGAATTCCAACCGAGAGGCGGAAACCTTTTTTTCTCATCGTCCGTGAATCGCGAACCCACCCGCCTGATGCGCCAGGAGGCCGAGCGCCTCTTTCCCGGGGATGCCGCGCAGTCCGAGGCCTTTCTCCGAGCGCTTCTCGACCCGCCGGATTTCGCGCCCTGCGCGCTGTGGACGGGCGACGAAAGCGAACGCGCCGCCTTTCTCGAGCGGGTTTCCCCGGCCCCGCCCGATCCCGCGCTCGACTGGTTGCCCGACTTCGTGCTGCGACTCGCTCCGGGCAGCGAACCGGGCCGCGATCCCCTCCACGAGACCGGCGCCCTCTACAGCCTCGATTTCTCCTCCATCTGGGCCGCCTCCGCTCTGCGGGCCATCGATGCCCTCCAGGCGCCGCGCGTGCTCGACCTTTGCGCTGCGCCGGGAGGAAAGAGCGTCTTCGCCTCCCTCGCCCTGCGCCCCGCCTTCCTGCTTTCCAACGAGGTCATCGGAAAACGCCTCGCCATCCTCCGGCACAATCTCGGGCGCTGCCGAATCGAGAACGCCTTCACCCAGCGCCTCGATCCCCGCGACCTGGCGGAGAAGGCCCCCGGCGCCTTCGACGTCGTCATCGTCGACGCCCCCTGCTCCGGCCAATCCCTCCTCGCCAAGGGCATCGAGAACCCCGGCGCCTTTCATCCCGCCACCGTCAAGGGCAACGCCAAGCGCCAGGCCGGCATCCTCACCGCCGCCGCCCAATGCGTTGCCCCCGGCGGCTGGATGCTCTATTCGACCTGCACCTTCTCCGAACGTGAAAACGAACGAGTGATCGGGCGCCTGCTCGACCGGCGTCCGGATTTTTTCTGCGCGGAAGTCTCCCACCTCGCACCATGGCAATCAACCCGAGCTGATTTTCCCGCCTACCGGCTCTATCCGCAGGAGGGCATCGGCGCCGGCTCGTTTGCCTGCCTGCTGCAAAGAAAGGCAGAAACAGGATTCACGGTACCCGCCGAACTCCCTCATGCGTTGGGCGAGTTTCCCGTCGGCTCAGGGTGAGCAACCCTTGCCTCATCGAGGGAAATCCCGTTGTTTTTCGAAAGCGCCGCGTCGATCCGGAAAAGGAAGCGACCCTCCACTCGATACCCCCTTTCCACCGCCAATCGAGCCAGGTGATTGTAGCGCTTCTTAACGGAAATCGTGAAGGCCTGCTGGGCATCGGTGGCCGGTCCCATATAGCCCAGGAACTCCTGGGCGATCAAGGCGACGGTGGCGGGGAAGAAAACCAATCCCACGCCCAGCTTCGTCACCTGCCCGACCTGTTCTCCGGCCGTTGGCTCACGAGCGCCGTAGGCGAGGTCGATCTCGTCGAGGATCTCGACGATGTCCCCGGTGGAAAGCTGCCGATCCTCCAGTCGCTCCACCTCCAGCGGCACCGGGTCGTGATCCCGGTAGTGCCAGGGACTGGCGAATGGATTGGCCAGGAAGAAGGCGATGTTCGCGAGGGCGTAAATCGCGAGGATTACCAGGGTTCGGCGCAGCCACGGTTTCATTTCGATTCCGATCAGGTGCGCTCTCGCTCGAGAATCTCCTCCACCCGCGGCTTCGCCCGCGCGGCGGCGGCTTCGTCGAGAAAGCTCAGGCGCGTCCGCCGCGAGAGCACGTCATCGGCGGTGCAGGCCATCTCGTGGCGCACGGCGGCGACCACGTCGGCGATCCGCCACGGGAAGGCGGGATCGAGTTTCTCCCGCCAGGCCGGCTCGATCTCGCCCAGCTCGGTCTCCGCCGCCGGCCGATCCAACAGGGGCAGGTCGGCGGTACGACAGGGTTGGGTCGGCAGGCCACCCACCTGGGCGGCGCGACCGACGGTGTCCTCGGCCATCTTGCGGTAGGTGGTCCACTTGCCGCCGGCGATGGTGACGAGGCCGGAGTCGCTGACGAACAGGCTGTGATCCCGCGAGATCGCCGCCGTGCTCCCGGCGTCGGATTTCGGTCGGACCAGCGGGCGCAGGCCGGCGAAGGTGGCGCGGATGTCGTCATGGGTCGGCGCCTTGGCGAGGTAACGCCCGGCGTGCTCGACGAGGTAGTCGATCTCGTCCTCCTGCGGGCGCGGCTCCAGTTCGACCGGGACATTCGGCGTGTCGGTGGTGCCGAGGACGACGCGGTCGTGCCAGGGAATGGCGAAGAGCACCCGGCCGTCGTCGGTCTTCGGTATCATGATGGCGGTGTCGCCGCCGAGGAATTCGCGATCGAGCACGAGGTGGATTCCCTGGCTCGGCTCGATGATGTCACCGCCCTCGGGCCGGTCGAGCTTGCGGACGGCATCGCTGAAGACGCCGGTGGCATTGACGATGACCTTGCCTTCGGCGCGGTATTCCTTCCCCGAAAGCTGATCGACGGCCACGACCCCGGAAAGGCGATCGCCTTTTCGGAGCAGTTCGGTGACCTTGACGTGGTTCAGGACGGTCGCCCCTTGCTGAATCGCCGTGCGGGCCAGGGCGACGCAGAGCCGGGCGTCGTCGAACTGCCCGTCCCAGTAGAGGGTGCCGCCGTGGAGTCCGTCCGACGTGAGGTTGGGAATCCGCTCCAGGACCGCATCGCGGGAAAGGTGGCGCGTCTTGTCGATGCCGAGCTTTCCGGCGAGGACATCGTAGAGCGTCAGGCCGATGCCGTAGTAGGCGCGCTCGTACCAGCGAAAGCCCGGCACCACGAAGGGCAGCGCGCCGACGAGGTTCGGGGCGTTCTTCAGGAGTCGTCCCCGTTCCCGCAACGAATCGCGCACCAGGCCGATTTCCCCGTTGCGCAAGTAGCGAACGCCGCCGTGGACCAGCTTGGTGCTGCGGCTGGAGGTTCCCTGGCCGAAGTCGGCCTGCTCCAGCAGCAGGGTACGGTAGCCGCGCGTGGCCGCATCGACCGCCACCCCGAGCCCGGTGGCGCCTCCGCCGATGACGATCACGTCCCAATCCGTGGCGGTATCGGCGAGTCGTTCGAACAGGTCGGCGCGATTCATGGTGCCCCAACCTTCACCGAATCACGCCAGGAGGAAACGGGATTTCCCGTTGAATTTCCGGAGCCGGAATCGCAAGGTCGTGCCCATGTCCCAACCTCTCGCCGAAAAGACCGCCGTCGTCACCGGAGCCGGAAAAGGCATCGGGCGCGCCATCGCCGAAACCTTCGCCGCCGCGGGAGCCCGCGTGGCCCTGTTCGATCTCGATGAAGCCGCCGCCGCGGAAACCGTGAGCGCCATCACCGCCGCGGGAGGCGAGGCCTTTTTCGTCCCCTGCGACGTGTCGAATCTCGAGTCGGTCCAGTCGGCCGTCGAACGCACCCTGGCCAACGCGCCGCGAATCGATATCCTCGTCAACAACGCCGGCATCGCCCACATCGGCACCGCCACCAGCACCGGGGAGGACGATTTCGATCGCGTCTTCCGTGTCAACGTGAAGGGCGTCTACCACTGCCTGAACGCGGTGATTCCCGGCATGGTCGAGGCCGGCGGCGGGGTCATCCTCAACATGAGCAGCGTCGCCGCGATCACCGGACTGCCGGATCGCTTCGCCTACTCGGCCAGCAAGGGAGCGGTGCACACGATGACGATGTCGGTGGCGGCCGACTACATCGACGACGGCATTCGCTGCAACTGCATCTGCCCCGCCCGCGTGCACACGCCCTTCGTCGATGGCTACCTGGAGAAGAACTACCCGGACAACAGGGAGGAGATGTTCGAGAAACTCTCGAAAACGCAGCCCATCGGCCGGATGGCGTCGCCGAAGGAAATCGCCGAACTCGCGCTCTACCTCTGCAGCGATGCCGCAGGCTTCGTCACCGGCGCCGCCTGGCCCATCGACGGCGGCTACATGAATGTGCGGAAGTAGCGTCGTCCGCTCTCCCTTTCCCGCCGTAATCCCATCGAACTCTCTTTCGAGCCACCCATGAAACCGAAAAACTCCCTCCTCACCCTCGCCGCCCTCGCGCTGGCGATTCTTCCCATGACCACCTCCGCCGAAGACAGCGTCCACGAATTCAAGGTCAAGGACATCGACGGCAAGGAAGTCGACCTGTCCCAGTACAAGGGGCACCCGCTCCTCATCGTGAACGTCGCCTCGCGATGCGGGGCCACGCCGCAGTACGAAAATCTCCAGAGCGTCTACGAGCAGTTCAAGGACAAGGGCCTGGTGGTGCTCGGCTTTCCCGCCAACAACTACGGCGGGCAGGAACCCGGGACCGACGACGAGATCAAGACCTTCTGCACCACCAAGTACGATGTCACCTTTCCCATGTTCTCCAAGGTGTCGGTGAAGGGCGACGACAAGGCCCCGCTCTTCCAATACCTGACCAAGGCCGAGAATCCGGACAAGGAAGGCGACATCGGCTGGAACTTCGAGAAATTCCTCATCGGCAAGGACGGCAAACTGCTCCGCCGTTTCACCACCGGCACCAAGCCCGACGAACCCGAAGTGGTATCCTGCGGCGGTTCTTTCATCGCGTGCGACGGGCTGGCTGCGATGAAGATTGCGGCAACGACAAGGCCGGCGTGAAAGATGGTCTGGAACTTCATGGCTCGGTGATCCCCCGAAAGTGCGAGTTGCGATTACCCTCTCGGCTTACCCCGACTTACGCGCGCCGTCTCGCAC
>JAUIGT010000003.1 GCA_030432615.1 Verrucomicrobiia bacterium | reverse complement strand
CTTCGGTTCGAAAAGTTCGGGCTGGAGGGCGGGATCGATGGGCTGGCGTTCGAGGGATTGGATTTCGTCGATGAATTCCCCCACATCCTGGAACTGGCGGTAGACCGAGGCGTAGCGGACGAAGGCGACGGGATCGATCTCCTGCAGTTTCGCCATCACCTTGGGGCCGATGAGGCGGGTCGGTACTTCCTTGAGGCCCTCGGTGGCGAGATCGTTGGTGATCTCGTCGGCGGAAGACTCCAGGATATGGATGGAAACGGGCCGCTTTTCACAGGCGCGGACCATGCCGTCGAGCAGCTTGTCACGCTTGAACGGTTCGCGGGTCCCGTCTCGTTTGATGACGCGCAACTCGCTGTGCTCCAGTTGCTCGTAGGTCGTGAAGCGATGGCCGCACTCCAGGCATTCCCTCCGGCGACGAATGGACAAGCCATCCTTGCTCATGCGGGAATCGATGACCTTGTCTTCGAGGCTGTTACACTTCAGGCAGCGCATTTTTGCGTCTCAAAGACGAGACATACCGACAACATCTTGGGGTGTCAAAAGAAAAACCGCCACAAGATGTAGTTTTTGCGGGATCGGGGAAGGAAATCGGACCGAGAGGCTGCCCTTGGGCCAAAAAACACGGGAATCATGAAAATTCCCAGTTTTTCGGCGCCACGGCAGGTTGGCAGGGGACCGTCACCCGGGCGTGTCGGTGGTGGCGATTCGAGGGGATGAATTGCGGGAGGCCGCTCAGGCCGCCTTGCCGCAGCACTGCTTGTATTTCTTGCCGGAACCGCAGGGGCAGGGGTCGTTGCGCCCGACCTTGGGCTGCTCGCGCTTGATCGGCGCGGACGGTAGCTGGATCTGGGGCTTCTGGTCTCCGTCGCCACCGCCGCCGCTCTCGAGGACGCCGTCGGCGCCGCCGCTGGCCGCCGCGGCATCGAGGTCGCCGAGTAGATCCGGTCGGCTGAGGCGCTGGGGCAGGTTCTTGAGGAAGCTGCCGTATTCCTCGGGACGCGTGGTGGTGCGGAAGAGGGCGTTGAGCACCTCGCCCTTGATCCGGTCCATGAGGCCGAGGAACAGCTCGTAGGCGGCGTGCTTGTATTCTACCAGCGGGTCCTTCTGCGCATAGCGGTAGTTGCCGATCGATTCGCGGAGGCCGTCCATCTCGTAGAGGTGTTCCTGCCAGAGTCGATCGACGGAATTGAGGATCACGAACCGTTCGAGGTCCTCGAGGATGTCGGGATTCTCGTGGGCCGACTTGAGTTCGTAGGCCGCCTTGATGCGCTCGACGAGGAACTCGATGTTGCCCTCGAGGTCACGGGATTCGAACTGGGCGTCCTCGGAGGTGAGGCCGACCGGGAAGGTGGTGTTCACCCAATGGAGCAGGGCGCCGACGTCGGGTTCGCCGGTCTCGACATCGAGGAATTCGGAGACCTTGGCGGGCACGGAGTCCTCGATGACGTCCACGATGAGCGCGTGGGGATCCTCGGTGTCGAGCACCTCATTGCGGTAACCGTAGATCACGGTCCGCTGGTTGTTCATGACGTCGTCGTATTCCAGGATGTGCTTCCGGGAGACGTAATTGCGTTGCTCGACCTTCTTCTGGGCGTTCTCAACCGACTTGTTGAGCCACGGGTGCTCCAGCTCCTGGCCTTCCTCGAGGCCGAAGCGATCCATCATCTTGGTCATCCGCTCCGAGGCGCCGAACTTCATCATCAGTTCGTCCTCGAAACTTACATAGAACACCGTCTTGCCCGGGTCACCCTGGCGGGCGCAACGGCCGCGCAGCTGGCGGTCGATACGGCGGCTCTGGTGGCGTTCCGTGCCGATGACGAAGAGACCGCCCAGTTCCTCCACGCCTTCACCGAGCTTGATGTCGGTTCCGCGCCCGGCCATGTTCGTGGCCACCGTCACCGCGCCCCGAAGCCCGGCGCGGGAGACGATTTCCGCCTCCTGCATGTGAAACTTCGCGTTGAGCACGTTGTGGGGAATCTTTTCCCGCTTCAGCATGCGGGCCAGCGTTTCGGAGGACTCCACGCTGGCGGTACCCAGCAGGATCGGCTGGCCCTGGGCGTGGACTTCCTTGATCAGTTCGATGACCGCCTTGTATTTCTCGCGGCGGGTCTTGAAGATCTTGTCGTTGAGATCGACACGCTGGACCGGCCGGTTGGTGGGAATGACGAGGACCTCCAGCTTGTAGATGTCGTGGAACTCGGCCGCCTCGGTTTCCGCCGTCCCGGTCATGCCGCCGAGTTTCTCGTAGAGACGGAAGTAGTTCTGGATCGTGATGGTGGCGTAGGTCTGATTCTCACCCTCGATCTTGACGCCTTCCTTGGCCTCGACCGCCTGGTGGAGGCCGTCCGACCAGCGGCGGCCCGGCATCTTGCGGCCGGTGTTCTCATCGACGATCATCACGCGGTTGTCCTCGACCACGTAGTGCACGTCGCGCTCGTAGAGGCAGTAGGCGCGGAGCAGCTGGGAGATGGTGTGCATCTTCTCCGCCTGCTCGTTCATGTGGGTCTGCAGTTCCTGCTTCTTGGCCGCTTTCTCCTGGTCCGAGAGCGATGTGTCGCCGTCGATCTGGGAAAAGGCCGACGCGAGATCCGGGAGGACGAAGCCATCGGGGTTGTTCGGGTCGAGAAATTCGCGGCCCTGCTCGGTCAACTCGGCCTCGTGCTGTTTCTCGTCGAGGGTGAAGAACAGGTCTTCCTTGAGTGCGAAGAGGGCGGTCTTCTGCGGGTCCTTGTAGTATTCCAGCTCCGTCTTGTCGATGAGACGGCGCACCTCGGGATCCTCCATCGCCCGCATCAGGGCCCGGTTGCGGGGCTGCCCCAGCTTGATCTTCAGGAAGGCGTCCCCGGCGTCCACGGTGTTGCCTTCATCGAGCAGTTTCCTGGCATCGGCGGCAAGCTGGTTGCAGAGCTGGGTCTGCTTGCGCACGATCTGCTCGATCCGCGGCTTGTAGGTGTCGTACTGCTGCTCCCGGCGGGCCACCACCGGTCCGCTGATGATGAGCGGGGTGCGGGCTTCATCGATGAGGATGGAATCGACCTCATCGATCAGCGAGTAGTAGTGACCGCGTTGCACCTGCTCCGACTTGCGCTGGGCCATGCCGTTGTCGCGCAGGTAGTCGAAACCGAACTCGCTGGCAGTTCCATAGGTGATGTCCTTCTGGTACTGGTCACGGCGGCCCTGGCCCTGCTGGCCGTTCTGGATGCAGCCGACGGTGAGGCCGAGGTAGCGGAAGAGGTAGCCCATCCACTCCGAGTCGCGGCGGGCGAGGTAGTCGTTCACCGTGACCACGTGGACCCCCAGCCCGGTGAGGGCGTTGAGGAAGGTCGGGAGTGTGGCCACCAGCGTTTTCCCTTCCCCGGTCGCCATTTCCGCGATCGTGCCGCGGTGGAGGCCGATGCCGCCGATCAGCTGCACATCGAAGTGGACCATCTGCCAGGTGACGGGGTGGTCGCAGACATCCCAGCTCTGGCCGCAGAGGCGACGGGCGGCGTTCTTCACCACCGCGAAGGCCTCGGGCAGGATCTCCTCGAGGTATTCCTTCCGCTTGGCGGGAAAGCCTTCCTTCGCTTCCGCGAAGCGCTCCTGCGCTTCCAGGATGCGGTCATCGAGGTCGTCATCCGAAACCTGGTCGAGGTTGCCGGGAAAATCGCGCAGCAGGGTGAACTCGTCCGCGAGGGTGGCGAAGCGATCGATCCAGCGCTTCAGCAGTTCGCGCTTTTCTTCCGCCTCCCGGGCCTCCAGCTTGCGGCGATTGAAAAGCTCGATGTCCTCGTGGTAGCGGGCCAGGTGAGCCTTCCACGCGGCCGTCTTCTCCTGGAGGATGGATTCATCCTCCTTCTGGAGCCCTTCCTCCAGCTCGTTGATCCGGGCGACGACGGGCATGATCTTCTTGATTTCGCGCTGGTTCTGCGAACCAACGATCTGTTTCAGGATCCACTTGAGCATGACGGCAGGAAATTTATTTCGGAGGGCTTGAAAATTTGGGGAATGGGAAGCGGAAATCTAGGGCATGACAGGCCTTTTGCGACCGGAAAAACCGGCGGATTTTGGAGCGGAACCCCGACGAAATCCCCAGGATAACCGCCCGGGGAACCGTGGATGGCTCGGGATGACGTTTCGACCCTGTCTGGTCCGCGACCCAACGGGGGAAGGTGAGGGATCTTTGACAGTGCTGGCCGCTTCGACGTTCAAACCCGGCCCAGCATCCGATCCAACGAATCGCTCGTCTGGTGGATCAGCGCCTCCGGGTAGTGCTGCCACGGGTGGAAATACTCGAAGGTCAGAAAGCCTTCGTAGCCGGCCTGGTCGAGTTCCTCGATCACCGCCGGCCAGTTCGTGGTGCCGTCGAGCAAGGGACGAAAGCACTCCAGCGAGTGATCCGTGCTCTTCTTGGAGAATTCCTTGAGGTGCACGTTCTTCGTCCGGTTACCGAGCAGGCGCGCCCAGTGCTCCGGGAACTGGTATTCCATGATGTTGCCGGTATCGAAATGCACCCGGCAATGCTCGCTCGAGAAATGATCGACGAAGGCGTTCATCTCCATCGGCGTCATCAGGTAGCCGTTGAAGAAGATGTTCTCCATGTTGAGACAGACATCGAGTTTCTCGGCGTCGCGCAGCAATTGCCCGACCGCTTCCTTCGCCCGCTGATCGCAGATGTCGTTCGCCACCGGCTCGTGATCGTCCCTCCAGGGAATGTGCACCGCACCCGGAACCACGAGCACGTTCTCCACTCCCAGGTCGTGCGCCGCCTTCGCGATCAGTCCCGCCAGCTCGATGCCGCGATTTCGTTTCGCCGCATCGTTGCTCGAAAGCGGGTACGGCCAGAAGAGGAACGAACAGAGGCCGGAAATTTCGATCCCGATCTCGTCCGCCATTTTCCGAATCTCGTGAAAATCGGCCGTCGTCGCCTTCGGAGAAAGATCGCTCTCCAGGTCGTAGTTCAGCTCGATCCCGTCGAACCCCGCATCCTTCGCCAACTGCAGGCATTCCCGGAGCGACATCTTGTCCGGATACGGGAACGCCCAGAGATTGATCGACTTCTTCATCCGATCATACCGCTTCGGCGAAGCCCGCCGCTCGTCCTTCGGTTTCGCCTCGGCCGCATCCTGTGCCGTCCCCACCCGAGCTCCAAGCGCCGTCGTTGCCGCGGCCGCCGACAGCGCCGTCGCCTTCAGCGCATCACGGCGGCTGAATCCACCAGGGCGAGGATGAAGAAACTCGGGCGATTCATTGGCAGGCATGGTGGCAAGACTCTACCAAAACCGCGCCGCGAAGGGAATCTCGGAATGGCCGAATCTGAATCGTCGATCAATCCTCCAACATCCGAGCCCGCGCGATGGCCCTGAGCATGCCCTTGGCCTTGTTGACGGTCTCGACGTATTCGTTGGTCGGGACGCTGTCGGCGACAACGCCGGCGCCGGCCTGGACGTAGGCTTTGTCGTCCTTCAAGACCACGGTGCGGAGGGCGATACAGCTGTCGTGATTGCCGTCGAAACCGAAGTAGCCGACGGCGCCGGAGTAGGCGCCGCGCTTGGCCTTCTCGAGTTCGTTGATGATCTGCATGGCGCGGACCTTGGGGCTGCCGCTGACGGTGCCGGCGGGGAAGGTGGCGCGCATGACGTCGTAGGCGGTGTGCTCGGGGCTGAGTTTTCCCGAGACGTCGCTGACGATGTGCATGACGTGGCTGTACCGCTCGATGACCTTGAACCGGCCGGGGGTGACGCGGACGGTGTTGAACTCGGAGACGCGACCGACGTCGTTGCGGGCGAGATCGACGAGCATGATGTGCTCGGCGAGTTCCTTGGGATCGCTGAGGAGGTCGTCGGCGAGGGCCTGGTCTTCCTCGGGCGTCTTTCCTCTCCAGCGGGTGCCGGCGATGGGGCGGATCTCGATCTTGCCGTCGATGGCGCGGACGTGGACCTCGGGAGAACTGCCCACGAGGGCGAACTCGTCGCCGAACTGGAGGCAGAACATGTAGGGCGAGGGATTGACGAAGCGCAGGGCGCGGTAGAGGTCGATCGGTTTGCCGGGAAACGCGGCCTCGAATCGCTGCGAGGGCACCACCTGGAAGATGTCGCCGGCGAGGATGTATTCCTTGGCCTTCTCGACCATGGCCTCGTATTCGGCCTGGGTGGTGTTGCTGCACGGTTCCTCTTCGGGCGGCTCCTCCATGAGCGAGAAGGGCGCGAAGGTCATGGGCGCGGAGAGCTTGGCGACGATCTCGTCGACCTTTTCGCGGCCCGATTCGTAGGCGCTTTCCAGGGAATCGAAATCCTCGGTGAAGACGTTGGCGACGACCTGGAGCTTGCGGAAGCGGTGGTCGAAGATGACGAGGGTGTCGGTGACGAGGAACACCATGTCGGGCAGGCCGAGTCCCTCGTCGGGCGGTCCGGGGACGGTGGGCTCGAAGAAGCGCACCATGTCGTAGCCGAGAAAGCCGACGGCGCCGCCGGTGAAGATGGGCAGGCCCTCGACTTCGGCGGGCCGGAAGCGGCTCATGATCTTCTCGACCTCGGCGAGCGGATCGCGGCAGTCGTCGGAGAGGGGGCGGGTGGTGAAGTCGTCGTGGCTGTCCTCGCGGACGGAAATCTCCCGTCCACTGGCGCGGATTTCCAGGCGCGGTCCGGCGCCGAGAAAGGAATAGCGTCCGATCTGGTCGCTGCTCTCGGCGGATTCGAGGAGGAAACAGGGTCCGCCGTCGTTGAGTTTCTGAAAGGCCGACACCGGCGTCTCGTAATCGGCGGCGAGTTCCGTCCAGACCGGGATCAGGTTGTGGCCTGATTCGGCATGGGCGCGGAATTCGTCGAACGAGGGCTTGAGCGGCGTCATGGGTTGGGCGGGCTTGGGAAAGCGGGCAAACTCAGTAACGCCAAAGCGCCCTAGGCGCAAAGGAAAGGCGGAGCGGAGAATTCGGAACGCGGAGAGGCGGGATCAGGGAGACGCCTGAGTCGTCTCGGGCGTCCAGAACTGGCCCTCGTCGTTGGTGAGGAGGACGCGGACGAAGAGCGGCTCGCTTTCGGGCACGCCGTCGAAGACGAACTGGTTTTCGCCTTCGCGAATCGTTTCAGTGCACTCGACCCGGTTGGGCCAGCGATCCAACAGGGTCAGGCCTTCGGCGTTGCCCCAATGGATGACGGCCCGGGCGTCTTCGCCGGCGTTTTTCACCGCGAACGTGACCCGGGCTCGGGTGTCGGCGCGTTCGAGCTTGGTGACGACGATTTCGCTCGGAAGGCCGGTCAGAAAGTCGATGGCTTGCTCGTCGAGGTAGGGGACGTCGTCGGGACGGGGGGCAGCAGGCATTTCGACAGGAGAGTCGTCGCGCACCTTGCGGAAAACCCAGCCGCCGGTCTGGAGGTAGAACCAGCCGTCCTCGGTGACGCCGCGATCGGTGTGGGTGAGACCGGTTTCCTTGTCGACATTGCCACGCTCCATCCGGTCGAGCGGAAACCACTGACCGCGATCGTTCATGACCCAGCCGCGGTAGCGCATGGTGCGCTCCCAGGCGCCGGTGCGCTGGACGGGCGGGGGACCGGGGACTTCGACGAAACTCCCGACCCAGAGATTTTGCAGTGGCTTGCCGTTGTTCCACTTGTTGCCGACGCCAAACAGGCGCCAGCGCTGCTCGTCGGCGGCGTAGAAGTAGCTGAAATAGGTGTCGTATTTTTCACCAGGTTCGACGCGGAGGGCGAGGACCTGGCGCTGCCCCTGGCGACCTTCGAGCGGCTCCCAGTCGCGGATCTTCACCCCGGTGCCCTCGTGATCGAAGCCGCTGAATTTCGCGTCGGGATTCCCGATGGCGAGCAGGTGGGAGAGTTGTTCGACGGGAGGCTCGGGCTGGTTGCGGCCAAAGGACCAGAGGGAGAAGTTGAAGCTGGTGTTCACCGTGCCGTCGGCTTTCCAGGTCGGGCCGTAGTAGCCGAAGGGCGTGGTGACGGGCGAGTAGAAATCGAGTTCGCCGGGGACGGCGTCCATTTCCATGACCCAGAGCCGGACCCGGTCGGGCGATCGGGAACTGGTGAACTTGGTGTGGGCGGCGGCGGGTCGCCAGCGCTTGCGGATCACGCCACCGTCGGCCGCGGCGGGGCCGGTGATTTCGATCCAGTGAAAGACAGCGCCGCTGCCGTCTTCATCGCAGGTGAGGCGGACGAGGTGACGGCCCGGTTCGGGGAGGGAGAAAGTGGCGGTGGTGACGGTTTCGGGTTCGTTTCCCCCGCGAAGGGTGAAGCTTTCCGATTGCTCGCCGAGACTCAGGGCGAATCGGCCCGAACCCCCGCTCATGCGGACAGCGACTTCGAGGGAGCCGGTTTTCGTAAGCCACAGGCCCCACTCGGCGGCGTCGCCGGCGTCCCACTTTTCGATGGTGGCGAAGGTCTTGCCGCCGTTGAGTTCCGCGACATCGGGGATGGGGCCACCGCCCGTGGCGGTGAGACCGAGCTTCGGGAAGAAGGATTCGTTCGGCGTGAGAAAGAGCCGGTCGTCGCGGGTGAACTGGACGGCGTGGACGAGGCCGTCGGAACCGGGAAGATCGGTCCAGGAAATGGGGGCGCCGAGCTGGCCGAGGGAGGGGGAGAGGGAGTCGGCCGGTTCCGCGGCAAGGGAGGCGACGGGAAGGAGGGGAAGGGAAAGCAGGCCGGCGAGGAGCCGGGGAATCGGGAGTTTCATGGACGATCTGGAGAATGGCGGGATCGCCCGGGGGAAGCAAGTGTCCGGTTTGTCATGCACGGGACACTGGGGCTCCGGGGCGGGGGAGGCGACCGCGTTCCGGGTGGTGACACTACTGCCGGGGCGACCAGGGATGGTCGCGCTCCAGATGGTCGTGCTCCGGATGGTCTACTCCTTGGCGTAGCAGACGAGGCGTTCGCTGCGGGTTTCGCCCTGGTAGTCGGCGACGCGGAGGAAGATTTCGCCGCCGCAGATGGAGGGGGTGGCGTAGATCTCTCCGCCCAGTTGGTTCTCGGCCACGACCTCGAGGCCTTCGGGGCTGGCTTTGAAGACGTAGAGGGTGCCGGATTCGTTGGGAGCGTAGATGAGGTCGCCGACGAGGACGGATGAGGCGGTGAAGTTGCCGCCGAGGCGGGCTTTCCACTTCTCTTCGCCGGTGGCCGAGTCCCAGCAGATGGCGACGCCGCTGTCCATGGCGGCGTAGAGGTGGCCGTCCTTGACGAGCATCGAGGGCACGTAGACGCGGTCGGTGGTTTCCCACACCACCTTGCCGGAGCCGTCGGCGGCGATGGCGGCGACGTGATTCTTCGGGTAGCCGCCGCTGGAATAGATGTGCTTGCCGTCGGTGACGGTGGTGGAGACGCACTCGGTGGTGGCACCGTCGATCTCCCAGTTGGTCTCGCCGGTGAGGGGATCGAAGCTGGAGACCTTCTCGGTCCCGGTCATGAAGAGCTGGGCTTTGCCGGCCGCTTCCAGGATGACGGGAGACGGATAGTTGGGCAGCTGGGCCCGCTGCACCTTCCAGGCGATCTCGCCGGTCTCCCGATCGAGGCCGGCGAGGGCGCCGCCGGACTTGTTGTCGGCGGAGACGATGACGAGGTGTTCCCAGATCGCGGGTGAAGAACCGTAGCCCTGGTGGATGGTGTAACCGGTGATCTTCGTCTGCCAGAGTTGCCTGCCGTCCCCGACCGCGAGCGCCGTGGTGTAGACGGCGTCCTCGTTGATGAAATTGATGAAGACGCGCTCCCCGTCGCAGGCCGGCGTGCCCGAGGCCCACGAGGCTTTCTTGTTCGATTTCTGGGTGAACCCGCCGCGATGCACGTCGGTCTTCCAGAGTTCCTTGCCGGTCTCGCGATCGAAGGCGTGAACGGCCTGGACCTGCTCGGCTTCGTCGGCGGTGGCGAGGAAGACACGGTCCCCGACGATGGCGGCGGATCCGTGGGCTCGTCCGGGCAGGTCGACCGACCACTTCACGTTCTTCTCCGGACCGAATTCCACCGGCGGCTCCTGGTTCGGGTCGGCGTGGCCGTTGCGTTCCGGTCCGCGCCACCAGGGCCAGTCTCCGGCCTGGCTGGCGAGCGGGGAGCTGATCAGGATGAGGGCGAACAGCAGGGAAAGGGAAGTTTTCATCGGGAAATCACGGGGAGTGCGGACGCCATTGCCGCGTCAGGAGAGAAGAGGTGAGAAAGGCTCGGGATTCTGAACGACAAAGCCGCGCCTGTCAGTCCGCAAACGCGGGAAAGGAAACGGTTCACCGGGAAAACCCGGCCGCATCCGAGAGGCGCCCGGCGAACCCGACATTGCGCACCGCGATCTCCGCGGGAACATCGGGCAGCGTCAGCTCCGGCGCGCCGCCCCAGGCAAGGCGCAGGGTGAACCACTCCCCGCCCGGCTGGGGGCGGGCCTGGACGAGTCGCCAGCGGGCATTGGCCTGCGGTTGACCGAATACGACGACGGCGCGGCCCTCGCGGACCTGGATGGAGGGCTTCGGCGCGGGCGGGTCGTTGGGTGGCGACAGCCAGGGCGAGGCCGGGGGAATGGCCACGGTCCGGTAGAGCGGCGCCAACTGGCCTCGCAGGCCACCGCGATCGGCCTTGATGGCGGCGAAGCTCCAGTGGAGGTGCCCGGCGCCGAGCCGATTCGAGACCGTTTCCCGGGTGACGCCGATCTGGCGGGCGATCTCGCTCGCGGGCCGGCCCGGATCGGTGTCGCTCATGACGCGACTGGAGGCGGTGCCCGGCCAGACGTGCCGCCCCTGCTTGTTCTCGTCGTTCCACCATTTCGCCAGGGCGGAAAAGCTGTGTGGCTTGTCGTCGATCCGCCAGTAGAGCTGGGGCGAGAGGTAATCGACCCAACCCTCGCGCAGCCAGGTGCGGGAGTCGGCGGAGATGTGGGCGTAGGAGTCGAGATCGGCCTCGATGCCGCGCGGGTGACCGGGGCGCCAGATACCGAACGGGCTGACGCCGAACTTCACCCACGGTTTCGTCTGCTTGATGGCGGTGTAGAGCCGCTGGATGAAACCGTTCATCTCGGCCCGCCGCCAGTCCTCGATGGAAAGATCGCCACCGCCGGAACGGTAGGCGGCGTAGGTCCGGGAGTCGTCGAACTGCTGGATCATCCTGCCGCCGCTCTTCTTCGGGTAGGGATAGAAATAGTCGTCGATGTGAATGGCATCGACGTCGTAGCGCCGGGTGACATCGACCATCACCTCGATGGCCCGATCCTGAACGGCGCGGTTCCCGGGATCGGCCCAGGTCTGGGAGCCGGCCGGCATCAGCCATTCGGGGTGAGTCTTGCTGAGGTGGTCGGAGGAAGCCGAGACCGATTTCGTCGCGCGGGCGCGGAAGGGATTGAACCAGGCGTGCAATTCAATGCCGCGCCGGTGCGCCTCGGCGACCGCGAAGGCGAGAGGATCGTAGCCGTCCGACGGCGCCTTTCCCATCTGTCCGGTCAGCCAGTAGGACCACGGTTCGATTTTCGAGGCGTAGAGGGCGTCGCCCTCGGGCCGGACTTGGAGAATGACGGCGTTGAGGCCGGTCCTGGCGGCGAGGTCGAGGAGCGAGACCAGCTCGGCGCGCTGTTGCGAAGGGGAAAGTCCGGGGCGGGAGGGCCAGTCGATGTTGTGCACGGTCGCCACCCAGGCGCCGCGGAATTCGCGGGCGGGTTCCGGCGGCTGCACCCGGGCCGGACGGTAGTCGGCGGCCGAGGCGCCCGGACCGGCGAGGACGAACAGGAAAACGGAGAGGAAAGAAAGCAGGCGGGCGGGGAATTTCATGGAAACAGGGCTTCCTTCGAGCCTCGCTGATCCGAGAGTGAAATCAATGGCGCGCTCGATGGACGCTACGAAGGATGTGGGACGAGGTCGAGCGCCGCCCGTGGAATCAACTCCCTGGCGGCACGAAAACTGCCTCCTCGAGTTTCCGTAATCTGTCACCCGTTCCCCCGTCGTAATCCTCACCATGAACATCCGAGCCTACGCCGCTTCCGCCGCCCGCGAACCCCTCAGCCTCATCGAATACGACCCCGGTGAACTCGCTCCCGACGAGGTGGAGATCGATGTCGCCTACTGCGGCCTCTGCCACAGCGATCTCAGCATGTGGGGCAACGACTGGATGCAGTCCCGGTATCCCTTCGTTCCCGGGCACGAGGTGGTCGGCACCGTGGCGGCGAAGGGGGAAAGCGTCGTCCACCTGGAAGTCGGCCAGAAGGTCGGGCTCGGTTGGTACTCCCGTTCCTGCGGCACCTGCGAGCCGTGTCTCTCCGGAGATCAGAACCTCTGCGCCAGTGCCGGGCAGACGATCGTGGGCCGTCACGGCGGGTTCGCCGAAAAAGTGCGCGCCCAGGCCCTCTGGGTGGCGCCGCTTCCCGACGCGCTCGATTTCTCCGCGGCGGGTCCGCTCTTCTGCGGCGGCATCACCGTCTTCAACCCCATCCTCGAATGCGGAGTCCTGCCCACCGATCGCGTCGGCGTGGTCGGCATCGGAGGACTCGGTCACATGGCGCTGCAGTTCCTCAATCGCTGGGGCTGCGAGGTGACGGCCTTTTCCTCGAGCCCGGAAAAGGAGGAGGCCGCCCGCGGCTACGGGGCCCATCACTACGTCAGCTCGCGTGATTCCGACGCCATCCGGAAGCTGGGAGCCAGCCTCGATTTCATCCTCGTGACGGTAAATGTCGAGCTGGACTGGGAAGCCTTCCTCGGCGCCCTCAAGCCGAAGGGCCGGCTTCACCTCGTCGGAGCCGCGCCGAAGGTGGAAAGCCCGGTCTTCACCCTCCTCGAGAAGCAGCGCAGCATCGGCGGCTCTCCGCTGGGCAGTCCGGCGGCGGTAAACCGGATGCTGGAATTCAGCGCGCGTCACGGGCTCGCGCCGAAGACCGAGATCATGCCGATGTCCGAAGCCAATCGCGCCTTCCAACGTCTCGAGGAGGAGAAACCGGCCCATCGACTGGTGCTGCAGGCCGACTTTTCCTGATCGCATCACGAGGGCTCGATCGGCCGAGAACACGGATCGAAAGGCAAGGTCGCGGAAAGCCTGCGCTCCTTGCAGATCGCGAGGCGAGGCGGCGGATTCGTCTCGCATCCTGCAAACTCACGTTCCGCCGCAGGGGCGGGAACTGCCCTGGATTGGGCCCGCTTCGGGGCTTCTGCAATCCGGTATGCCGCTTGCGTGGAAAAGGAGGGGAACTCCTTTTCCTTCAACGCAACCTGACCCCATCATGTATTCCGAAGTCATCATCCTTCTCGTTCTCGCCGTGGTCGGAGCCCTCGTCCTCATCACCATGCAGCGGCGCGGTCCCGGACCGATGGGCGGATTCTGGTTCTACTTTCCGCTCTTTCTCTTCGCCGCCTGGGCGGCGCTGGTCTGGTTGACGCCCGGCGCGGCCACCGTCCAGGAAGTCTACTGGGCCGGTCCGCTGGTGGTAACTGTCGTGCTGTCGATTGTCCTGCTGGCGGTGATTCCGGTGGCGCGGCGCCGCGATCGACTGGAGGAAAAGAAACGCCAGCAGATCGAATCGCCCGCGGAAACGAAAACCCGCCACGCGGTCGAGATCGGTTTCTCCGCCTTCTTCTGGATCGCCCTCATCGGGCTGGGCGCGTTGATCTTCGCCGGCTACGCGATCGCTTCCTGAGGCATTTCCGTCACTCCGGAATCGCCGCGTCCCTCGCGCGTTGTCGGGCGCCTTCGAGCAGGCGGGTCACGTCCTCGTCGAGCAGGTAGCCGCCTTCCCGCAAGGAAAGGAGATTTCGCGCGACGCGTCCGAGAAAATCGTTCCGCGTGGCGTAGCGTTCCGCGATCGATTTCCGGGGATCGCCGCTTTTTCCGGGAGAATCGGGAAACGGGAACGAGGCCCCGTTCAGGCCCGCCGGCAAACCGCCGGCTCCGAACTCGTCGTCGCGAATGTTCCACCCGGTGTAGGTGCCGAGCGGCACGGCGATCGACGGCAGGCGAATGCCGGCGATCTCATTGCCGTCTTCGTTCACGGCGGGAACCAGGGTTCGGTAGAGTTCTCCCACCTGAGGCGGCACCTGGTCGGCGATGCCTTCGCTGTCCCAGCGCGGGCCGAGGTCGAGCCGGCGCGGTTGATAGGGGCCGGGCGGCAATTCGATCCCGGGAATTTCGGGGAACTGTTCCCGAAAGGTCGCCGCATCGACCAGGGTTCCGTCGTCGATGCGCGGATAGCGGCTCTCCGGCGGGGAGAATTCCTCGTCCGTGGTCCAGTGATCCAGCGCCGTGAGGAGGGCGCGGAGCACGGGGCCGCGGTGCTTCACCGGGTTGAGCGGATAGCGGCAGACCCCCTTCGCCGACGGATCGTCGCTGCCGCCGAGATGTTCGGTGCCGGCGATGAAGTAGAGACGCATGTCGGGATCGAGTTCGAGATCGCGCTTTCCCTCCACGTCGGTGTGCAGCAGCGAGGCCGCGCGTGCCCAGTATTCGGTGGAGGTTTGCACGAAGAACAACTTCGGAACGCCGTTGCCGGCTCGCAGCCGGGCCGTGGTGTCGCCCGATCTACCGGTGATCGGATCGGTCTCCGCCATCGGGGTGAACGGGAAGGAGTCGGCCGGCGCGAGGTTGCCCTGACGATAGGTCCCGTAGACCGTGGCCATTCCGAAGCGGTGATTGAACAGGCCTTTGCCCGCGCCGGCGACGTGGATCAGCGCCCCGTCGAAGACCCGACGCCCGGCGGAATCGAGATTCAGTCCCTCGTGGAGAAAGTGGTGGATCAGCCGCCCGGATTGCGAGATGCCGAAGATGACGGCGCGATCGAGGGTGCCGAAGATCGGGTTTCGCGCTTCCTGGGTGGCGCCTTTTTCGAAGCGGAAGAACGAGACCGCGTCCCGGAGTCCCGCCAGTCCCAGGCCGGACACGCGCGGGGCTTTCGCGGTGTAGACGAGGTCGTAGATCCATCCGGGTTCGAGTCCGTCCTTCACGAGGAGACTGCGGGGATCGGGCACCGCCTTGCCGTCCTCCCAGCGGGCGAAGGACCAGGCCTCCCGGGGAACCAGTTCGCCCGGTTCGCCGCGGTGCGGACGGCGGGTCAGGGTCGCCTCGGGTTCATCGAGCGCCGCCGCCGGATAGGCATCCGACGTGCCCCAGGGGCTCCAGTAGAATTCGCGGCTGAAGGCCGGCTCATCGACCGTGATCTCGACATGGGTTCTGCCCGTGACCGGTTCCCCGGCCTCGTCGAGGGCCACCGGCAGGCCCGCCAGGAGGCGTCCGGTTCCGTCGGCGCGGACATCGCCATTCCACCCTGTCCAGAGCAGCGTATAACCCTCTTTCATGAGAAACCCGTTGCCGGCGTGCTCGGCGGATTCCGGGGTGTTCGACCGGACCCCTTCGTTGAAGGTCCACAGGGCCAGCTTGTTGCCGCGATTGTGGACATCGTAGAGCAGGCAGCCGTTGCCGCGGGCGGGATCGACCGGCTTGAGGAGGGTGAAATCGGACCAGAACTCGACCCGGCCGTCGGCGTTGACCGGGGCGCGATCGAGATCGGTGATGCGGTCGTTGGCGGGATCGGCGGGATCGGCGGCGAAGTAGAGGCGTCCTTCCAGGATCTCGTATTCGCCGACCCGGCCGAAGCGGATGCCTTCGGCGAAGGGCTTGCGCTCGCGAATTTCCACCCGCACCACTTCCGCGGAGGCGTCGCGGGGCGAGAAACAGGCGGCACCGCAGGACAGGCAGAAAAGGGCGACCGGAAGAAGTCGGAGGCGAGGGGAACGAGGAAACATGATGGGATCGGAGCGGCGGGAAGCGAGTTCGATACTCGCCCGTTTCGAGGTCGGGCCGCAAAGCGAAAATGGCACGCATTTCCGCCGACGGCTCCCGGAAGCGGAAGGCTGGCACGCATCTCGCGATGGAGGAGGGGACGATGCGTTCGACCCTGATCGTGATGAATCCCCATGCCGGTGGCGGTCGCCATGCCGAAGCCACCCGCGAACTGGCGAAGACGCGCGGCTGGTCCCTTCGCGAGACCGAGCGGAAAGGCGACGCGCGACGTCTGGCGGCGGAGGCGGCCCGTCCGGAGACGGAGGTTCTCGTCGTCGCGGGCGGCGATGGAACCGTCAACGAGGTCATCAACGGCCTCATGGAAATCGAGCCGGCCCGGCGTCCGACGCTGGGCATTCTGCCCTGCGGCACGGCCAACGACTTCGTGAAATTGCAACGCGAGGGGCTCACCTGGGACGATGCCGTGGCCATGATCGAAGGCGGCGCCTGCCGGAGGTTCGACCTGGCCCGGGTGGAGGGAGGTCGGCGCGGCTACTTCGCCAATGCCGCCACCGGCGGAATCAGTTCCGAGATCCAGGAACAACTCGACGACCAGGCCAAGCAATGGTGGGGACGCTTTTCCTACTTTCGCGTCGCCGCCGAGGTCATTCCGCGGGCGGAGGCCTATGCCGTTCGGGTGGAGGCCGGTTCGGAAACCTACGAGGGCCCGGCCATGGCCCTGATGGTGGCCAACGGCAGGCACGCGGGTGGTGTCGAGTTGCTTCCCGAAGCCGACCCCGAGGACCACCGGCTCGATGTCGCCGTGGTCCGCGCCGAATCGCTGGGCGAACTGTCGTCCCTGCTTGCCCGGTTCGCTGTCGGGCGGCAGGAGCAGTCCGCGCATTTCTGGATGGCGCGCGCCAGGCGAATCGAGATCCGCAGCGAGCCCGGCATGAGCTTCATCGGTGACGGGGAACCGCTCGGCGAGACCCCGCTCATCTTCGAGGCCGTTCCCGGCGCCATCGAGATCTGCTCTCCTTCATCCGGAGACGGTGAGGAAGGAAAGCCGGTCGGAGCTTGAATCAGGTGCGATCAGGGGGCGAGACGGCTGGAGGGAAAGGAATCGCTTGGCGCTCGCGCCGTCGCGGACGGGGCGGGAGTGTGGTGACGCGTTGGGTAAGGGGGCGCCTGTTGCTGGAAGGCGGGAGATCCCTCGGTTCGCAGGCTCACTCGGGATGACAAGGGAGAAAACCCACTGGTCAAAGATGGCGTGACGCGGCGACCGCTCCGCCCGCAGTTCTGGCCTGCGTCTTCAGAAGATCCACATCAGCGCCTTGATGACGGCCGCCACGATACCGATGCCGCCGGCGAGCACCGCCAGGGTGCTGGCGATCCCGCCCCGCTTGGACGGAGACAGGGCGATGATGACGCCGACCAGGCCGGCGATGATGGCGACTATGGCGAGCAGCAGGCCGCCGATCGCGCCGGTCATGAAACTGCCGATGGCGGCGACGATGGCGATGAGCGAGGCCACGCTGAAGGTGGCGTTTCCGGAGGAGGCGGTGGTGGTCGTGTTGGTGGAGTTCATGGGATGGATGCCGTAGAGCAAGGTAGAAGCGGATTTCGGAAAGAAAAGAACCCAGCCGCTGGGGCTGGGTTCTCTTGGATGGGGGGATTTTCGTCTCGCCTGGCTCAGGCCGTTCGCCGGCCGGAGATGGCGTGAACGATGAAGAGCACCACGCCGATGGCCAGGAGGATCCAGCCGATGTTCATGGCGAGTCCGCCGACGCCGCCGAAGCCGAGAGCCACGGCGATGAGACCGACGATGAAGAAGATGATTGCCCAACTGATCATAAGTTTACCTTTCTGTTTTGAGGTTGATTGTCGGCATTCCAGAGTCGCAGGGAGGGTGCCACAATGATCAGGGCGCTGATGGTGAGGGACTTGAGGAGGTTTCCCCAGGCTCCCGTAGCGGGTGTTTCATGCGCAACGCAAGGGTCGCGCGAAGGGAGTTGCTCAACTTGCATGGGCAGATCGAGCGGGCGGTTCGGCGGGGGCGCGCATTGACAATCGGTCGGGCACAAGGTTCCATCGGGCCATGCAGAAACGATTCTCCCTCGTGGTCCTCACCCTCCTCGGCCTGGTGGCCACCGCGCTCGCGGAGCGCGATCCCATTCGCCTGACCCACGGGCCCATGCTGGGAAACCCGACTTCGCACAGCGTCGAGGTCTGGGCGCGAACCTCGGACCCGGGAGAGTTCCGGGTGCGCTACGGCACGCGGGAAGACGCGCTCGATCAGGAATCGGAGGCCGGCGTGACCCGGATCGAGGATGACAACACGGGAACGGTCACGCTCGAGGGGCTCGAGGGCGACCAACGTTACCACTACCAGGTCTGGGTCAACGACCGGCCCCACGGGCTGCCGGGATCGTTTCTCACGCTGCCGGATTCGGAGAAAGTGAAGAACGCGGAACACAATCCGAGAGGCCTCTTCAACTTCCGGTTCCAGATCGGTTCCTGCGCCAACCAGAACCCGCTTCACGGCAACGGTCATCGCATCCGCACCTACGAGAACCTCAACCGCGACTGGGCCGACCGGACGCATTTCCACATCATGAACGGCGACTGGCTCTACGAGGAACTGCGCGCGTATCCCGTCGAAGCCTGGCGCCTGGCGCAGGGGATCGCGCAGGTGCCGCGCAACGTGGAGCTGATGCCCTCCGTCGTCGGGGTCTGGGAAAACTACCGACTCTACCTGGAGCGGGGCGTTTCCCTGGCGAAATGGCATCGCCACGTGCCCAGCTACTTCACCTTCGACGATCACGAGCTGGTCAACGACATCTGGGGCGCGGCCACCGCCGGGCGCCGCGATCGGCGGGCGGTGTTTCGCGACATCGGGACCGAGGCTTTCTACGACTACCTCGGCTGGGCGAATCCGACCGAGTTCGATCACGAGATCCACGTTTCCCGCGGCCAGATGGAGGAGGGGAGCGACCTGCTCGTCGACGAGGACACCGATTTCACCCAGTTGCCGCTGGACGAGATGCTCAACCTTCACGTCCACTGGGGCACGGCCGAGGCCGGGGTGAACGACCTGAAGTACGACGCCACCGAACTCGGGCATCCCAACTCGTTCGTCTACGACATCGTCGAGGTCGTCGATCCGCACACCCTCCGCCTCCACATGCCCGCCAAGGCGACCGACACCGTGACCTACTCCATCGGCCGCCGCAGTTACGCCCACTTTCGCGTCAGCAACTGCGAGTTCTACCTGCTCGACACCCGCGGCGCCCGCGACATGCACGACATCACCGAGCGCGACAAGAAGGGCATCTCCATGCTCGGCAAGCCGCAGCGCGAGTGGTTGCTGGACTCGATGAAGAACAGCGACGCCGACTTCTTCTTCGTGGTCTCGACCGTGCCCTTCATGATTCCCCACAGCGGCGCGGGCGGCTTCGAGGCCGCCGGCAACAAGGAGGAAGCCTGGACCGCTTTCTTCGACGAACGCGAATTGCTCATTTCCGAATGGGAAAAGATCGGCAAGCCCGTCTTCGTGATGACCGGCGACCTGCACAACAGTTTCGCCATCAAGATCACCGACCGCATCTGGGAGTTCTGCTGCGGGCCGCACAACAGCGTCAATCACGTGCCTTTCAACGACGAGATGGACCGTCCGGCGACCGGGAAATTCCAGTTCGGCCCGCGCGAATGCGACATCCGCTGGAGCAGCTACATCCTGCCCGATCTCGATCGGCTCGAGCGGCTCTACCCGCACTACGCCGTCGTCCAGGTGAACAACGTCTTCAACATGCCCAAGAAACTCGGCGGCGAACGCTGGGTGGCCTATCCGCATCCCCAGGTCGTGTTCCAATACTACGACGGCAACACCGGCGAACTGGACTATGCCGAATCGGTCTCCCTGCCGCGGGAGTGAAACTGCTCGCCCCAGTCGATCGGATGCGACCAGGGATGGTCGCGCTCCGTGGCGCTGGCCGTGGGGCGGGCGAGACGCCCGCGCTCCCAGTGAGAGGGTGCCTCAGTCGGCGATCACGTTTCCGTAGCGATGGCGCGTCTCGGTGACGCTCTGTTCGCGCGTCCAACGGGTCAATTCCACGCGTCCCTCGGCCACCACGGGGGCGTCGATCCAGTTCAGGTCGTGCTCGGCGGCGGCGCGCAGCAATTCACCGCTCGGCGCCTGGCCGGTCGTGCGGAGAAATTCGAGCGCTCCGGCGATCTCCGGCAGCCTTGCCGCGAGGTCGGCCGCGCTTTCCTCCGACTCGCGGCTGATCGTCAGCGGCACGCCGCAGATCTCAGCCGCCAACCGGGCTCGTTCGGTCGACAGCTCGTCCTCCTCGTTGCCGTTCAGTCGCAACAACACCCCGCGCGCCGGCCGATAGCGGAATTCGTTTCGTTCGCAGCGCAGCCCGCTCGGATCGTGAGCGATCGAGAAATGCTCTCGCCACGCCCGTTCGTAGGAGGTCCGCACCGCCTCGATCGATCGCGGCTCGCGATCCCGCAGCCTTCGAAACTGGTTCACGTAGTTCGGACCACCCGCCTTGGCGCCGGGGCCGATGCTGCTCCGCTTCCAGCCGCCGAAGGGCTGGCGACGCACGATGGCGCCGGTGATGCCGCGATTGATGTAGAGATTCCCGGCCTCGACCCGGGCTTTCCAGCGGGCGATCTCACTCTCGTCCAGCGAATGCAGGCCGGCGGTGAGCCCGAAATCGACCGCATTCTGCAGCTCGATGGCATGATCGAGATCCCGCGCCCGCATCAGTCCGAGGACCGGGCCGAAACACTCCGTCCGGTGAAACCACGAACCGGGCCGCACCCCGAGTTTGATCCCGGGGGACCAGAGCAGGGGATCGTTCTCCGAGACTCGCGGCTCCAGCAGCCACTCCTCGCCATCGTCCAGCGTTGTCAGGGCACGGCGCAGGTCTTCGCCCGGGGGCTGCACCAGCGGGGTCACCCGACTGCGGGAATCGTCGGCTCCGCCCACGGCGAGACTGGCGGCCGCGTCGCGCAACTGCCGGCGAAACACGGGGTCGTCGTAGACTTCCGCCTCCAGGATGCCCAGGCTGGCGGCGGAACATTTCTGGCCGGTGTGGCCGAAAGCCGACTGCACCAGGTCCTTCGCCGCCAGTTCGCGATCGGCCAGGGCGGTGACCACGAGGGCGTTCTTGCCGCTGGTCTCGGCGAACAATTTCAACGACGGACGCCATTCCCGGAATTTCCGGGCCGTGGCGTAGGCGCCGGTCAGGATGACGGCGGCGGTGCGGGAATCCTCGATCAGCTTCCGGCCCGTGACGCCGTCCTCGCAGGCCACGAAGTGGAGCACTTCGCGGGGAATTCCCGCTTTCCACAGCTGGCGAACCAGCCACCAGCCGATGCGCACGCTCTCCGGTGCCGGCTTCAGGATCACCGCGTTCCCCGCCGCCAGGGCCGCCAGCACGCCGCCGCAGGGAATGGCGAAAGGGAAATTCCACGGCGGCGTCACCACCACCGTTCCCAGCGCCTCGGCCTGCAGTGCCTCGGGTATCGGCGTGGTTTCGGCGTAGTAGCGGGCAAAATCGATCGCTTCCGACACCTCGGCGTCGGCCTCCATCGGGGCCTTCTTTCCCTCGTCCCGCATCAGGGCGATGGTCTCGAATCGGGTCCGCGCCAGTTGTTCCGCCGCGGCGCGGAGGAGGGAGGCCCGTTCGCTTTCGCCGCGGCGCTCCCACCCGGCCTGCGCCGCCGTCGCCGCGGCCAGGGCGCGCTCGATTTCCTCCGAACCCGCCGCCGGGGGGTGATCCGGATCCGCTTTCGCCAGCGAGAGCAACCGCCGGTTCCCGGCCTGGGTCCAGTCGGTGTCCGGTTCGTTGGAAAATCCGTCGTCGGGCCGATCGGGCAGGGTGGCGCGCCGGGATTCCTCCCGGATCGTGTCGCGATTCCGCCAGGCGGCGAGGAATCGGTCGCGCTGTTCGATCCAGGCCTCGGATCCCGGCCGCAGGGAAAAGAGACTGGCCAGGAAGTTTCCGGGCGCGGTGTTCTCGTCGAGCCGGCGAATCAGGTAGGCGAGCGCGCTGCCGAAGTCCTCGCGCTTGACGATCGGGGCGTAGTAGAGCAGGGCGCCGGCCTCCCGCTGGACCGCGCGCGACTGCGGCGGGGCCATCCCTTCCAGCATCTCGATCTCCACGAAATCGGTCACTCCAGCCCGCGCGCGGAGGACCAGGGCGAGGGCCACGTCGAAGAGGTTGTGACTGCCCACGCCGACCTGGACCGCTTCGGCGTTTTCGGGACGACAGGCGAACTCCAGCATGCGCTTGAAGGCCGCGTCGGTCTCGTGCTTGCTCCGGTGCGGAGCCGGGTGCCAGCCGTGCATCTCGGCCTCCACCCGTTCCATCGCCAGGTTGGCGCCCTTCACCAGCCGCAGCTTCACCGGCGCCCCGCCCCGCGCGTGGCGATTCCGTGCCCATTCGGTCAATTCCCGCTGTACGGCCAGGGAATCGGGCAGATAAGCCTGTAAAACCATTCCTGCGCAAAAGTCATGGAACTCACTCTCATCCAATAGTTCACGGAACGCGCGGGCGGTCAGTTCCAGGTCCCGGTATTCCTCCATGTCGAGATTCACGAATTTTCCCCGATCGCGCGCCGCGCGAAACACGGGACGGAGCCGATCCTTGATCTCCGACAGGCTTTTCTCCCAGGCCACGAGATGGATCTGGCTGAAGAGCGCCGAGATTTTCACCGACACGTAATCGACATCGTCCCGCTCTAGGAGCCGCAGCAAGGCCTCACTGCGATTGCGCGCTTCCTCCTCGCCGAGGACCGCTTCTCCGAGTTGGTTCAGGTTCACCCGCGCCCCCGCCTCGCGCCGTTTCTCCAGGTAGCGCGAGAGCGCGGCGTCATCGGCGTCGAGAATCACGTCCCGGCTCTCCGACCGCAACCGGTGCCGCACCGCCGCCATCACCGGGCCCGGAAGCAGGCGCGATCCGAAAGCGCCGAGCCGCAGTTGCAGGCGATCGAACCAGGAAAATCCCTCCGCCTTTCCGAGTCGGTCGATCCATTCCCGCCACGCCCGCGCCATTCGCGAGGCATCGCGCGATCGACCGAGTCGATCCGTCATCGCCAGGCTGAAACGTTTCGCGTCCGGATGTCCGATAAGGTCGGCCACCCTGGCCATGCGGGCTTCTTCATCCGCGGTCATCGCCTCCAGCGACTCCCGCAACAGTCGCTCCGCCAACGCGACCGCCGCCTCGGCCGGATCGGGGGTGGCGGAGTCGGCATCGGAAGAGGCGGGAGCGGAGAAAGACGACATCGACATCCTTCCGCCAACTTCCGGCCAGAACCAATCCGAGGCAAGGGGCTGACGATGATCCCGGCATTCCCGGCGACGGGAACAAAGAGGGTAGAGTCCGGGACCTGACAGGGTGGGAGGAGGCGTTTTCGAAACCTCCCGGGACACCCGGGGTTGGTTCGATTCATGACTTTCGGTAGATTGCGCTATCCGCTCCTGATGGGTTTTGCGGTGACTTTCCTGGGGGCGATGGCGTTTTCCAGCGCCGAAGAGAACTCCGGAAAGCCGTCGGGTGGTTCGAATGTCCCGGCCCGTTGGCTCCAGCAGATGGATGCGAACGGTGATGGAAAGTTGGCCAGGTCGGAGACCAGCGGGCTGATGGCCCGATTTTTCGACCAGAACGATGCCAATGCGGACGGGATGCTCGACGGCGAGGAATTGAAGGCGATCGCGCTGCGCCTGGCCGAGCGGCGTGGGGGCAATGGCGCAAACGCCAATCGCGAAATGCCGAACCGGAATCGCCCGGGAATGGAATCCGGCGGCGCGGTGCCGGACGATGTCACGATCCTGCGCGATCTCGCCTATCGCGACGGCGACGAAAGCGAGGCGTGGAAACTCGATCTCGTGATGCCGAAGGAACCGGCGGACGCGCCGCGACCGGGAATCGTTTTCATCCACGGCGGCGGCTGGCGGAGCGGAGACAAGGGCCGGGGCACCTTTTTCCAGGGGGCGGTGGAGTATGCGCAGGAGGGCTATGTGTGCATCACGATCAACTACCGGCTCATCACCGAGGCACCGTTTCCGGCCTGCATCGAGGACGTGAAATGCGCGGTCAGGTGGTTTCGCGCTCACGCGGAGGAATACGGGGTCGATCCCGATCGCATCGGCGGTTACGGAAATTCGGCGGGGGCGCACCTGGTCGCGATGCTCGGACTGGCCGGGCCGGAGGCGGGGCTGGAGGGCGATGGTCCGTGGCAGGATCAGTCGAGCGCGCTGCAGGCGGTGTGCGCCTCGGCGACGCCGACGGATTTCTCGCTGTTCCCCCGGCCGCGCGGTGGAGACACGAAGTTCGTGAACGAGAAATACGATTCGGCGGAATTGGCGAAACTCAGTTCGCCGATCACCCACGTTCGCGAGGATGCCCCTCCGTTTTTCCTCATCCACGGAACCGCGGACGGGACCGTCAATGTCCGGCACGGCGATGCCTTCGTGGAGGCCTTGAAGAAAGCCGGAGCGAAGGATGTGGAGTATCTCCGCATCGAGGGAGCCGGCCACGGGGTCTTCACGCAGCACCGCGATCAGACGGGCCCGGCGATGAAGGCGTTCTTTGCGCGGACGTTGGGGGAAAAGTAGCGAGCCTGGTTGGGGAATCACCGGGCGAGACTCCCGCTCTCCCCGTGAGGCGACGACGGATCGTCGCGCTCCGATCTCAATCGCCGATGCCGTCGCCGTTTTCGTCTTTCACCCCGGAAAGCGGATTCCCGATCACGGCCTCCCAGGCGATCTGGCGGAAGACCCGATCCAGCTCGGGGCTGGGAAACTTCTCTCCGCCGCTGTTCTTTTCCCGGCCAAAAGCGATGTCGCCCTCGATCAGCTCCGGCGACTTACCGTAGAGGGTGGCGTAGAAAACGTAGCCCTCAAGCCGGTCGAAGCCGGGGCCGAGGTGGCCGAGCTGATCCCGCCAGAGGGAACGCTCCTTTCCTCCGAGGACGCGGTGAAGTCCCTCGACGCCGGGCAGTGCGCCGCGATGCCAGCGCTCGGCGGCAAGCACCATGGCATCGGAGGTCGGGAGGACGAAGACTTTGCCGGGATAGTCCTCGTTCAGCGCATTGACGACCTCGCCGTAGATGGCGTTCTTCTCCCGTCCCATGGCGGCGATCTTCTCCGCGCTCAGCTCGTCCTCGGACTTCGGGATCTCCTCGAGCTGCACCAGCTGCGGCCAGGCATCGGAGAGGTAGAAGGTCATGTCGGGGTGGTATTTCAGGCAGAACTCGATCCAGCAGCGGTAGTATTCGGGGCGATCATTGAAATACGGGCCCCACATCATGGCGTCCCATTCGGCGTTGGCGATGGACGCCAGCAGCTTGGGTTCCGGTTTGCCGTCGAACTGGAAGATGCCGTTCTCCTGCTCCCACTTGTAGCGGGCGCTGCCAGTGATGCCACCACCCGTGTGGGTCAGGAGCGGTTGCGTGAAGCCGGCAGCCTCGGTGATTTTCGGCAGGGCGTTGTAACCCGGTCCCATGAAACTGTGACCGGTGCCGACGATGCGCAGGGCGCCGTTCGCGGGCTTGGGAAAGGAGGTGACCTTGCCGCCGAAGAGCGCCTTGATCTCCTCGGGAGAACGATAGCAGGCGGCATGCGCGGGAAAGGTGTCCGCGTCCCAGCCGGGGTCGACGTCGAAGGCGCGCGGTGCGCCTCCCTTCCGGGGATCCTTTCCGGTGAGTTGATCGCGAAAGCGCGTCGCTTCTTCGACCGACAGCACCCCATCTTGATTCGCATCGGCCTGGGGAAAGCGTTTCAGCCACTTGGCCAGTTGCTCCGCGCTCGGCTCGGCGAAGGCGACCGGAGTGAGGCTGGCGAGGACGAGGAGAGCGAGGAAGCGAGATTTCATGGCGAGACCGGGATCATGACAGGCGCGACCCGCGGAATCAATTCCCGCGGAACCAATTCCATCCAGCGGATGGGGGAAAGTCCTGCGTCACCCCGGGCGGTCGACCTTCGCCCCTGACCTCCGGCGGTCGCTGCACCGGAAACCAACTATCTAACAACCTGTGCAACTCTCCCGAGGGCAACCTCGACGCGTTTCCAGGGTTGGATATCTCGTGATGAAGATCTTCCGAGCTTTCCTTGTCCTGTCCTGCTCGCTCGTGTTCGGCTTGAATATGGGCCGGTTGTCCGCGCAGGAGGCCACCGGACCGATGCCGTCCGTCGCGACGAAGGATCTCGACTGGCTGGACGAAGCGCGAGGCCGCGAAGTGCCCGTCCGCATCTACGCGCCCGCTTTGGATCGGGGTGATGGGCCGTTCCCGGTCATCGTCTTTTCCCATGGCGGAGGGGAGTCGCGCGAGGCATACACCTATCTCGGCACCCACTGGGCGGAGAACGGCTATATCACGGTGTTCCTGACCCACCCCGGCAGCGATCGGGAGGCCGTCGATGGGCAAGGGCTTCGGGGCATGGGCGGCGTCGGGAATTTTCACCTCCGACCGGAGGACGTCCGCTTCGTCCTCGACAAGGTGCTGAGCGACGATCCCGGCAGCGAGCTGCTGGAAGGCCGGATCGCACCGGACCAGGTGGCGGTGGCGGGACAGTGCGCCGGATCCAGCACGGCCCTGGCCATGGTCGGCCTCCGCATCGATCTTCCGGAAAAGGGGGATGCGACCTTTCTCGATCCACGATTCAAGTGCGCGCTCGCCCTCTCACCGCAGCCGGGGATCCAGCGCAACAGCCCGCTGCACGAAGGCTCGTGGGCACACATCGAGGTTCCCACTTTGATGGTGACCGGCTCGCGGGACTTCAACTGGTCTCCCGAGGCCCGGGAGATTCCCAACCGGACGCGGATTCCCTTCGACGGTCTTCCGCCCGGGGACAAATACCTGGTGGAGATCCGGGATGCCGAGCACAACGCCTTCACCGATTCGGTCCCGTTCTATCCCGCCCGGGAACGCGATCCCCGGCATCACCTCTGGATCCAGCAGGCGACCACCGCCTTTCTCGATGCCTACCTCAAGGACGACCCGAAGGCCGGGGAGTGGCTGCGGGCCGGGACCCTGGAGACGGAAACGGTTGGGGAGTGCGCGCAGGAGCAGAAGCTGGAGAAAGTGGCGAAGGACGCGGGTCCGGAGTCGCCCGCCATCTCGGAGAAGATGGATACGCCACCGGCATCGCCGGCGGAGGACCGGGTCGGGCGGTTGTTGGCCTTGTTCGATCAAGACGACGATGGCGCACTTTCCCGCGAGGAAGCGCCCGCGCGACTCAAGGGAATGTTCGACCGGATCGACCGCGACAGCGATGGCAGGCTCACCGGGGAAGAACTGCGTCCCGTTCTGGAACGAGCCGGCCAGCGTCCAGCCGGCGAGACTGGGCCAGCCATGCCGGAAGGCGGTGGCGGCACCGAGGTCGCCCGTCCGCCAGGGAGTGGACGGCTTCCCGTCACGGTCATCGAGGAACTGGTGCTCCACGATGCGAAACGAGACAAGGACCTGGCGCTCCGCATCACCGGGCCCGATGCGGAGGGTGCGTTTCCCGTGATCCTGTTCGCCCACGCCGTGCGGCGCAGCCGAACCGATTTCCGGCCGTTGGTGGAAGACTGGGCCGCCAGCGGATACGTGGTGATTCAGGCCGATCATGCCGACACCAGGCGGATGGGCGAAGACTGGAGGGAGCGCGCTCGCGACCTGAGTTTCCTGATCGATTCCCTGGAAGAAATCGGGCGCAAGGCTTCCGGACTCGTGTCGAAGATGGATGCCACGCGGATCGGGGTGGGCGGTCACTTCATCGGCTCCTACGCCGCCGGGGCCCTGGTGGGAATGAAAGGAGCGGGCTTCGGACCGGGAAACGAAACGGAGGATTTCCTGGATCCGCGGGTGGATGCGGCGCTGTTGCTCTCTCCCCAGGGACGTGGTCAGGAGCTGGACGAGACCTCGTGGGAAGAAATCGACAAGCCCATGCTGGTGGCGACGGGTTCCGGGACGCCCAGCCGGAGGACGTCGAATCCGGCCGAGTGGCGCACCGAGCCCTACCGCTTCGCCCGGCCCGGCGACAAGTACCTGCTCTGGGTCGAAGGCATGGGGGGCGACTTCGCGGGCCTGTGCACGGGTGAGGACATCGATCCGGCGCCGGCCGCGTTCGTCCGGGAGGCGACCACCGCCTTTTGGAAAGCACACCTCGAGGCCGATTCACAGGCTCGCCAGCGCCTTCGGTCCTGGCCGATCCCGGAGGAGGACCAGGGGCGTGTCCGTCTCGAGAGCAAGGAGAACGCGATGTCCCCGGACTCCGCCGGCCAACGGGGAGAGCAGGCTGCTCCGGTCGGTGAGGGATACGATTTCAGCCGCCTGGACCGTTTTCTCGAGGACGCCGCGCCGCGCCTCGAGGGCGGGTGCGCCTTCATCCTGATCCAGGGGGATCGCGTGATCCACCGCGGCGCCTACGGGAGCTTCACTCCCGACAAGGTCGTTCCGGTCGCCTCGTCCTCGAAATGGATCTCCGGCGGAGTCGTCATGGCCCTCGTCGATGCCGGCAGGATCAGCCTCGATGATCCCGCTTCCCGCTACCTTCCCTCTTTCACGGGGAAGAAGGCCGACATCACCATTCGCCAGATGTTTTCCCACACGCATGGCCTCAAGGGCAACGTCCGCGACCACCTCTACAACACCTCGTTGACCATGGAGGAAGCGGTCCACAGGATCGCCGACTGCGAGCTGGTCGCCGACCCGGGCACGGCGCTCTACTACGGAGGGATCGGGATGCAGGCCGCGGGCCGCATCTGTGAAATCACCACCGGCAAACCCTGGGCCGATCTCTTCCGGGAAACGATCGGCGACCCGCTGGGGATGGACAGCACCGACTACTTCGGGCTTGGTCCCACGGAGAATCCGAACGTGGCGGGCGCCGTGCGGACCTGCGTCGACGACTACGGCAAATACCTGACCATGTTGCTCAACCGAGGCGTCTACCAGGGCCGGAGGATCCTGTCGGAGGAGGCGGTGGCCACCATGCTGGCGAACCAGAGTGGCGACGTTCCCATTCTGCGCCATGCCTACGAGGGACTCCACGCTGTCGATCCGGCGCTGGCGAGCGCGCCCTACGGCATCGGTTGCTGGCTGGAGGACTTCGATCCGGATACCGGCCGGACGACCGCCATCACTTCCGGCGGCGGATTCGGTTGCATGCCCTTCCTGGATTTGGAACGGAACGTGGCCGGCGTTCTCCTGCCCTATGCGCGGAAGTGGAAACTGGGCGATGACGGTCGTCGCTACAATGACGCCCACCGTGTCTACTACGAAGCCAAGGCGATCATCGACGAGATCCTCGACGCCGGTCCCGCCCACCGGTCGCCGGTCGGGGCGATGCCCGATTCGCCGGGTTCGGGGGACCGTGATTCGGCCCCATCGGCTGCCGAGGAGAGAAGCGCGCCGGACGTGCACGGGGACCTCGCCGCGGACTACTCGGCCCGAAACGGCGGCCGCGCCGTCCTCGTCATGATCGACGGGAAGGTCGCATTCGAGCGCTACGAGGAAGGTTTCGGCCCGGAAACCGCGACCCATCTTCACAGCGCCACCAAGGGATTCTGGGGACCGGTCATCGCGGCGATGATCGAAGACGGACTGATCGAATCCTTCGACGAACCCGCAACGAGAACGCTCCCGGAATGGAAGAATCATCCCCGCAAGAGCCGGATCACCCTGCGCCACCTGCTCAGCCTCAACGCCGGCCTGGTGCAGGATGTCCGGAATCTCCAGGGTGATGATCGGCCGACCCTGGCTCCCGACCTCTATCGGCACTCCATCGGTGTCGCGGCTGTCCGTGAACCGGGGGAGTTCTTCCAGTATGGCCCCAGCTGCTACTACGTCCTCGGTGAAATCATGAAGCGAAAGCTCGCTCCCCGGAAACAGACGCCTTTGGACTACCTGAAAGAGCGCATTCTCGATCCGATCGGCGTCGGAACCGGGGAATGGGTGCACGACGATTCGGGAAATCCCCACATTCCCAACGGGGCGCATCTCACCGCCCGCGATTGGAGCCGGTTCGGCCAATGGCTGCTCCAGGGAGGCGAGTGGCAAGGGAAACAGATCGTCGCCAAGGATCTGTTGGACGAGTTGATCCGGCCCAGCGAGACCAACCCCGGGCACGGGTTGGCCCTGTGGCTGAACCATCCCGACGGGCATGGATCGCATCCGCTCCAGTCGGCGCCGGACGGGGCCGTGGGAGGATGGATCTACCACGATGGCTACACGGATCTGTTCGCCGCCCTCGGGGCCGGCAAGTGCCGCTTGTATGTCGTTCCCTCGCTCGGCATGGTCGCCCTTCGCCAGGGCGATTCACCGGGCGATCGCTATCGGGACGACACCTTTCTCCGCCTGCTCCTGACCGGGAAGGATTCCGGCGAGTAGCCTCGCTCTTGGTTCGGAACGGGATCCGGAGAATCCACGAATCGCAGCCTCGCCCGGCGCCTCGGAAAGTCGGACTCGGTCGTCAGCCGAAGGACGAACGACGAACCGGATCCACGAACCCCTCCCCAAATGCATCTCCCTCCGGTTGAAGCTGGAATCGTCATGAACCCGCGCGAACTCCCCGAACCCTGCAGCAGGGTCCGCGACGATTCGATTGCCGAAGATGAGACGGCGCGGCTCGAGTCGGTCCACCGGGACGACGAGGAGGTGCGCAGCCGGTCACCGCAGAGGGATCGGCTCCACGCTTTCGCCGCCGCCAATCGTTCGCCCCATGCCTGGAATTCGCCAGGAATGCAGGGATGATGTGGTTGCGCAGGACGCGCATTTTTTTGGCAAACTTGGGAAGCTGACGCTATTTCCCCATGATGCGATTGATTCTACAGATCCTTCCTGTTCTGGGCCTGCTGGCGTGGGTCGCCAGCGCGAGAGGGGAACTGGTGGAGCCGGTTCATCGGTTTCTCGAGACACACTGCTACGAGTGCCACGACGATCTCACGACGGAAGGCGGACTGAACCTGCTCGAACTCGAGTTCGATCCCAGCGATCCGCACAATCTCGCGATCTGGGCGAAGGTGCATGACCGGGCGGTCTCCGGTGAAATGCCGCCCGAGGGGGAGTCAAGGCCCGGCGAGAAAGCACTGGCCGTGTTTGGTGACAACACCGCCGGGGCACTTGAGGACGAATGGAGAAAGCGCTACGCGGAAAGGGGGCGCACCGGTGGTCGTCGCCTCAACCCGACCGAATACGAGACGACGCTGCGCGATCTGCTTGCCGCCCCGTGGTTGGAACTGAAGGCGATGTTGCCGCCCGATCCGTCGGTCGAGGGCTTCGACAATGTCGCCAAGGCGCAGGAACTCTCCTATGTCCAATTGGCGCGCTACCTGGAAGCTGCCGAGGTCGCGATCGACGGAGCGATGCAGCTGCGTCCCCCGCACGAGACCGAGAAGGTGAGGACCTGGTTCTCGCAGGAACCCCGCTATCTGGGGAAAGGGGAATTCGCCGGGAAGGGTGTCGGGGACATCCGGCCGGTCGGCGACTGGACGATCTTCTTCCGCCAGCCCAACAGCGCGCAGGATACCTATCACATCCGCAATACCTCGCCGCAGATCCCGGGCTGGTATCGTTTCCGGGTGCGGGCGGCTGCAGTTCACTACGACCATGGCGAATTGTCCGACCCGAAGCGGGGGCATGTCGCCTTGATCAACACCTCGGCGAAGCGGGTTCTCGGGGAATTCGATGTCCCGAGAGGTCCCGAGGGGGGCATCGTCGAGTTCGTGGCCTGGCAGCACCAGGACGAGAACCTCGACTTCTTCTGCGCCACGCTGGACGATTTCAATTTCCCGAACCGAAAGAAGGATCCGACCGGTCCCCTGAAGCGGGATGGCATCGGGATCGACTGGTTCGAGATCGAGGGGCCCTTCGCGAATCCCGACTGCGTCGAGGGCGAGTGGCCGCCGGAGAGCTCTCGCCGTCTCTTCGGCGATCTCCCGACGGCACCGTGGACGGAGGAGAGCGGACTGAAGCCGCCACAACCGCTCAACCTTCCCGACCTCACCGCCAACAAGTTCGGGCTGCGCGAAACTTTCCAGCTGCCGCCGGAACTGTTCATGGTTGTCTCCGAGTCTCCCGCCGAGGATGCGGAACGACTCCTCCGCGACTTCCTCGAGCGGGCCTACCGCCGTCCTCCGCCCGAGTCGGAAGTGCAGCGGTGTCTCGCCTTCGCGCTGGCCGAAATTGAGAACCGGGCCTGCTTCCAGGACGCGATGCGTCCGGCCTTCAAGGCCGCGCTCTGCTCTCCCGACTTCCTCTATTTCCGCGAGTCACCCGGGATACTCGACCCCTTTGCCCTGGCATCGCGGCTTTCCTACCTGATGTGGCGGTCGATGCCCGATTCCGCCTTGCTCGATGTGGCGGCGAGCGGCCAGCTGCTCACCGACGATGGCTTGCGCTCGGAGTTCTCCCGTCTCCTGGAGGATCCGAGAGCGGAGCGCTTCGTTGCGGACTTCACCGGCCAGTGGCTCGATCTTCGCGAGGTCAACGAGACCACTCCCGACCGCTACCTGTTTCCGGAATACTTCTGCGACACCCATCTCGTCGAGTCCGCCGTCGCGGAAACCGAGGAGACCTTCGCGGAGATGCTGCGGCGGAACCTGCCCACGCGCACGGTGGTCGATGCCGACTTCGTCATGATCAACGAACGGCTCGCGAGGCTCTACGGGATCGAGGGTGTCGAAGGACGCGGGATCCGGAGGGTCGACCTGCCCGAGGATTCGGTGCGGGGTGGGTTCCTGACCCAGTCGAGCGTTCTCAAGGTCACCGCCAACGGGCTGACCTCTTCCCCCGTGATTCGGGGTGCCTGGGTGATGGAGCGAATCCTCGGCACGCCCGCCTCCGCCCCGCCACCCGACGCCGGTGCGATCGAGCCCGACACCCAGGGGGCCAGGACGGTCCGGGAACTCCTGGCACTGCACAGCCGAAGCGAATCCTGCGCCGCTTGTCATGCCGTGATCGATCCTCCCGGCTTCGCCCTGGAGAGCTTCGATGTGATGGGCAAATGGCGCGACCACTACCGATCCTTCGGAGAGGGGGAAACGGTCGGTCTCCAGGTGGCCGGGCGCGATGTCCGCTACAAGCGTGGACTCCCGGTCGATTCCTCCGGGGTGACGAAGGACGGATTCGCCTTCGAGGGAATCGCCGATTTCCGCACCCATCTCCTTGAGCAGGAGCGCCAACTCGCCCGCAACCTGGTGGAGCGTTTCCTCACTTTCTCCACCGGTGCGACACCCACCTTCGCCGACCGGTCCGTGATCGAGTCGATCCTCGACGCCACCGAGGCCGATGGCTTTCCCGTCCGCGACCTTCTCGAGCACGTCGTTCTCTCCGAAACCTTCCGCTCCAAGTAACCATGAGTCCCCACATTGCCCGCCAGCCACTCGACCGCCGCACCGTCCTCCGGGGGCTCGGCGTCGGTCTCGCTCTTCCCTTGCTCGATTCGATGATCCCGCTGCGCGCCCGCGCCGGCGAATCGTCCAAGGTCCAGCGTCTCGTCGCGATCGAGACAAACCAGGGAATCCTGCCGCAGTATTTCTTTCCCCAGGGGGAGGGGAAAGACTACGAGGCTTCGCGCTACCTGGAACTCCTCGACGCTCATCGCGAGCAGATGACCGTTTTCTCCGGCGTCTCGCATCCCGAGGTCGATGGCGGACACAGCGCGGAGAAATGTTTCCTCACCGCCGCGCCGCACCCCGGTCGCGGCGGATTCCGCAACACCATCTCGGTCGACCAGTATGCCGCCGACCGGATCGGGCACCTGACCCGCTTCCCTTCGCTCTCGCTTGCGGTGGGAACGAAGCAGAGCCTTTCCTACACCCAGTCCGGGGTCCAGATTCCCGGTGAGGACTCGCCCTCGGGCCTGTTCCGCAAGTTGTTCGTCCAGGGCTCCGAGGCCGAGGTCGAGGCCCAGGTGGCCAAGCTCCGCCAGGGACGAAGCATTCTCGATTCCGTGGGAGATCGCGCCAGGCAGTTGCAGAAGAGTGTCGATGCGGCGGACCGGGACAGGCTCGATCAGTTCTTCACCGGGGTGCGCGAACTGGAGGGGCGACTTCTCAAGGGCGAGGAATGGGAGAAGAAGCCCAAGACCTCCGTCGATTTCCCCATGCCGAAGGACTACAAGGATCCCGGTGCCCTGATCGAGCGCACCCGCATCATGTATGATCTCACCCGGCTGGCCTTGGAAACCGACTCCACCCGGTTGATCTCGATCTACATCCACCAGAACACGGCGAAGCCGAACATCCCCGGCGTCGACACCGGCACCCACCCGCTGACCCATCACGGCAACCAGAAGGAGAAGCTCGAGCAACTCAGCCTGATCGAGAGCGCCCAGTTCCGCGAACTCGCCAGGCTCCTGGACGGCCTGGACGCTTCCCGGCCGGGAGGGACCAGCCTGCTCGACCAGACCTCGGTCATCTACGGGACCTGCATGGGCAACGCCAATGCCCACACCAACAATCACCTTCCCGTCCTCATCGCGGGCGGAGGCTTCCGGCATGCCCAGCATCTTTCGCTGGGAGGAAATCACGATTACCCGCTGCCCAACCTGTTCGTCAGCGTGCTGCAGCGCCTGGGCGTCGAGGCGGATACCTTTGCCACCAGCACCGGCACGATGCGGGGGCTGGAGTCCGCCTGAAGGGGGGGCGGTAACCATTGCCGGTAAACTGGAGAAGAGACCGACCTTTTGTCGGGGCTGTCGCGTCTTCCTCGATCGGTTCGTTAGGGAAGGGAACGAAGAGTTCGCCGAAACAATGGAACTCGTCCGGAACTTCAGGGAGAACTGCGTCAGTTCGAAGTAGGGAGTCCGCGAAGGATGGGCGAGGGGAGAACTGCAAGACGGAATCGCACCGTCGGACGCTGTTCGGTTCTGGTGAAAACACGCACTTTCCTCGAAAATGTGCCATCCCCGTCAATCGCTTCTGCCAAATCCTCCGCGCCCCAAGAGGTCAAGCGAAACCGGGTATCAGTGCCGAAGGCCGGAGCATCGGCTCGTCCGA
>JAUIGT010000405.1 GCA_030432615.1 Verrucomicrobiia bacterium | reverse complement strand
GTGAATCGCGCCTTCGGAGCCGACCTGCACGGCGACGAGGAGCTGCTCGACTCGTGGCCGCTGCCCTATCGCGCGGCGGCGTGGGTGATGCGGCATCGACTGGAGGAGCAATTCATCGGCAATCCGCGGCGTCACTACCAGCACCTGGCCACCCGCATGGTCGAGCCGCGCAAGGTCCAGCGCACCTGGCGGGCCTGGGCCTGTTGGTACCTCGCCTGCGGGATTTTTCCCGACTACCCGGCCGACGAGAAACAGATCGTCGAGGAAGGCGTTCGCGAGCCCTCCCGGGACGAGATCGCGGCGGGCCTGGTTGAGTTCGGAATCCCCGGCGAGGTCGCCGCCTGGGAAGCGGCCGAGGCCCTGGTGCCGGAGCTGGCCACGCCGGGGCTGGGGCTCGATCCCGAGGCGGACTGAGGGCGGTCCCGGTTTTTGTTTGTTTGCCCCCCGGCTTTGGGGGAGAATCCCGGTCCTCCATCGCCCCCCGCCTGGAGGGTCACGAAACCCGTTCTCTCGACAACTGTCTGGGAGAAAAACGCCCCCGGCTCCGCGAGGTCGATCGATCTTCGCCGATCCCGCGATGCGCTTCCCTATCCAACTGCCATGAAATCCCGACACTTTCCCTTCCTGCTGGCCTTGTGCGCCGCACTGCTTTCCCTCGCTCCGTCCGCCCGGGCGCTGCATCCCCAGATTTCGAAGCTCAGCGGCAAGTCGTCCGCTTCGCGTGCGAACAACGAGTTCGGCACCTCGGTCGCGGTGACGGAACGCTGGATCGCGGTCGGAGATCCCGGCCACGCCGAGAAGGGGGCGGGAGCCGGAGCCGTTCACATCTTCGATGCGCGGAACGGACGCTACGTGCGGCGGATTTTCGGCGACGATACCGGGGCGGGCGATTCCTTCGGCACCTCGGTGGCCGTCTGTGGAAATCGTCTCGTGGTCGGCGCGCCGAACCGGACCGACGGGGCCGGTTTCTCGGGAGCCGCCTACCTTTTCGACCTGGCTCGAGGACAACAGATCGCCAAGCTGACACCGGAGACTCCGGAGGCCTTCGACTTTTTCGGCTTCTCGGTGGCGATCAGTGATGCCGCCATCGTCGTCGGCGCCACCGGAGGTGACGGGATGGTGGATGACACGGGCACGATCACGCTCTTCGATCCCCGGGACGGTGCCCGCCTCGATTACGACCCCACGGGCCTGGCGAATGTGCCCTTCATCCCGAACGATGGTGCGACCGGTGATGAATTCGGGAGCGCGGTGGCGCTCTGCGGGAACCTGCTCTTCGTGGGAGCCCCGGCGGCCTCCAGCGACGCGGGCAAGGTCTACCTCTTCGATCTCGCCACGGGCTTGCGGATCCGCACGACGGCGAACCCCGGCGGGGCCAACGCGGCCCGCTTTGGCGCGGCGCTTTCCGCCGAGGGAGGACTGCTGGCGGTGGGGGCTCCGAACGATGACGAGATCGCTTCCGGTGCCGGCGCCGGTTACCTCTACGATGCCGTCACCGGGGTGTTGCGCGGCAAGCTCACCAATCCGGGGGGGCAGGCGGGAGACGCCCTTGGTGGCGCGGTTTCGATCAGTGGCGGACTGGGACTGATCGGTGCGCGGGAGGCGGATGGTTTCCAGGGCAACACGGGCTCGGCCTACCTCGTCGATGCCGCCTCGGGGAGTCTCTTGGCCACCCTCCAGGCGAACGACGGCAAGACGAACGACTTCTACGGGGCGGCGGTGGCCATTTGCGGAAACGTCGCGGTGGTCGGCGCGCCGGGCACGGATTCGACCCTGGAAGGCCCCGATCTCGGTTCGGTCTACTTTCATCGCCCCGTCGGCGGCCCGCTGCCGATGATGACCCTGGCGAAGACGCGGGATTTCGCGCCGGGCACCGAGGAGGCGGATTTTCGCATCCTGCGCGACGCCGGAATCAACGGCGATGGCGAAGTCATCTTCTGCGGGCAACTGATGGGCCCGGGTTCGGGCGGTGGTCGCGACAAGGGCATCTGGCACACCATCGAGGGCTCGGTGGATCTGGCGGTGAAAAGCCGGGACGATCTCGGAGCCCTGGGTCCCGAGTTCACCGGTGCCCGCGCCACCAACCTCTACCTGCCGGTGATGAATGCGGGCAACCGCGGCATTTTCCAGTCCCGTCTCGCCGGACCGGGGGTGAACGGCACCAACAACCTCGCCCTCCTGCAGTACCACGAAGGGCTCGGGGTCAGTTCGCTGCTGCGGACGGGAACGGACATCGCCCTGCTGGACCAGGGGGCGGGGCCGCCGCGCCTCCAGGTTTTCCGGGAGGTCCTGCAAACGGCGAACTTCGACAACGTCTCGGTCAGCTATCTGCTGCGCCGCGGCCCCGGCGGGGTGACTCCGGCCAACGATACGGGCATTCTCTCCGTCAGCAGTTCCGGAGTGGTCACCGACGTTTCCGCGCGCGAGGGCGAGAGCAATGGTGACGGCGGCACGCTGAGGCAGTTCTTCGGTCGGGCGGCGGTCGGTCGTTCCAACTACGTGAACTTCGGCGCCTTTCACGTGCCCGATGGCGGGACCCGGCCGGAGCAGGGCCTCTTCTACGACGAGGTCGGTGGACCGGGTGACGTTTCCGCCGACTCTTCGACCCCCGTGCCGGGTGGAGGCGCCGAGGAATTCTTTCGGGCTTTCACCGGGGAGACCAACGACACCGACGGCTACGCCCTCTACCGGGCAATCGTGGCCGGAAACGGTGCCACCGGAGCCAACAACGAGGGACTCTGGGACGAGGAAACCAATCGGAATCTCTACCGAAAAGGAAGCGGCGTTGAATTCGGACCAGATCCCAACGGCGGAAGCCCTGGAGATCTCCCACAACTGGAGGACGGCGTCGTCATCCATCGCATCCTGAAATTCTGGCCCGTCGGCAGCGACGGAACCATCACCCTGGTCAAGCTTCGCGGTCCCGGGGTGAACGGCTCCAACGACTGCGCGCTCTTCTTCCACGACGCCACCGCGGATGTCTACCTGCGCCTGATGCGGGAGGGCGATCCGGTCTGCGACTGGGATTGCCCGAAGGTCCGGGCTATCCAGCGCGTCGAGGTCCATCCGCAGGACGGGCGCTACGTCATCGTTGCCGCCCTGACCGGATCACCCCGGCGCAACCAGGCGCTCTTCACCGGCCAGGCGCGCTTCGGCCTGCTGAATACCCAGAGCGCCCTGCGCCTGCCGCAGATGAAGCTTCGCAAGGGAACGCTCTACGACTCCGGCTTTTCCCAGGCGACCACGCTGCGAAGCATCCTGCTCCGGGAGAGCACCGATCGGACCGGAGCCGGCGGCAAGGGACTGAGCCACTCGATCAACAACAATGGCGAAGTGGTCCTCGATCTCCAGTTCGACAACGGCGCCCGGGAACTGGTCGTGGGCCAACCGTGAACGCGCGGCTCATACCAAGTCCAAGAAATCACCTGACGATTCAGGGAAGACAAAAAAGGGGATTCAGCCTTCGGCGTTTCTCGGAGATTCGGGTCGGTTCTCCCCGGTTGCTTCGTTGCTCGTCGGTTGCGATGTCACTCGATCAGTTTCCAGGTCTGTTCGATGAAGAGCGGTTCCTGCCGCCATTCGACATGGGGAGTGCTTCCCCGGGCTGCCGGGAGGTCTTTCCCCGGCATGCCCCGTGGATTGCCTAGATGGGCGAGCTGCGAGTCGTCGAAATTGAAGTGGATGTAGCGGGGAACCCATCGCTCCCCTTTGTCCTCCGCGGGAGCCAGGAATGCCGTTCGGGTCTGAATGTGGGAATCCTCGAGGTAGAGGCGGAGAAAGAGATTGTCGGCGTCGTTTCGAAAGCTGGCGAACTGATTGAGGTTGGCCTTGAGCCGCACGCCCCGGATGTCGAGAGCGCTGCTGGCGTCGGGCGCTCTTCCCGTTCGCAGGAGTCGGTCACAGGACACCAGGCAATCCATCATCTCGATTTCGGGTCGGATTCCCGGCTGCCCGTTGAGCCCGCTCCACTCGATGAGCACGGAGCGATTCTGGTGGAGCCAACAGCTTTCGAGCCTGAGTTTGACGGCGTTGGTGGCGACGATCGCGGAGGGATGGTCGGCCGATCGAACCTTGAGGCGCCGGACTTCGCAATCGAACGCCTCGAGGCTGCTGTCCGTGACTTCCAGCAGCGGGGGCAGCGTTTCCTCGGACCGACGGTCGGATGGCTCGTGGACCAGGCTGAGGTGTCGAAGGAAAACCGACGAGCCGTTTCGAACGGCGATCAGCGGTTGATCGGGAGAGGCCTCGGGGTCGAGATCGATCCGGGGATGATCGTCTTCGCTCCTTCCCCGGATAGTCAGCTCCTTGCCCGACACCTCGCTTCCTTCGGTCACGTAGTAGCCGGGTCCGCGAACCACGATGACGTCGCCCGATTCCGCCTTGGCGACCGCTTCCGCCAGTTCCCAGTAGACGCCGAAGCGTCCCTGGATCTCGATGCCACCCGCGCCGAGGGAAGCCAGGGCCGCGTTGACGAGCGGCGAGCCCCTTCCCAGGTCCAGGGTGACTCCCGCCAGCAGGAGAGGCAGACCGACCAGCGCCACTTTCCCGGCGAGGCGCCGGCAACGGTGGAGAGAGTGTCGGGCCCAGTGGGCGAGCAACTGCTCGCGTTGGTGGTGCTCCAATACCTCGAGCACCGCTTCCGCCGAGGCGGGGCGGTCGGCCGGATTCTCCCGGCGAAGGCGGCGCACCAGTTCACGAAACCAGGGAGGAGTCCGGGTCGGGTCCACCAATTGTTCGAACAGGGCTCCCAGACCATAGAGATCGGAACGCGCATCGGCCTCCTCGCCGGCATCGACCTCGGGAGCGCAAAACCCCGGAGTGCCCGCCGTTCCGATGAAGTCGCCCGGTTGCGCAGTTCCGCGCCTTGCCAGCCCGAAATCGGCGAGCCAGACCGTGGCGGAGGAATCGTCATCGCGGGCCTGGATGAGGACGTTGTCGGGCTTGACGTCGCCATGCAGGATGCCGGCCGCATGGGCCGCCGCGAGGCCCCGCGTGACACGAAGGCAAAGCTTGAGCGTGGCGGGGAAATCCGGCTTTTCTCCTCGCTGAAGCCGGTCCTGGAGGGTCTGGTTGCGGGCCAGGGGCATGACCAGGTAGGGCACGCCCCGGGTTTCCGCCACCTGGTAGATGGGGACGATGTTCTCGTGAGAGAGAGCGGCGACGGCCCTGGCTTCCTCGAAAAACTGGGCAGCCAATTCCGGGATACGGGCCAGCGAAGGCTTCAACATCTTCACCGCCACTTCCCGGTCGAGACTACGGTCGCGCGCACGCAGCACCACGCCCATGCCGCCTTCTCCGATGATCTCGACGATCTCCAGGTCGCCCAGTTCTCCCAGCAACTTCGAGGCGGAATCGGGCTCTTCGATTGGATTCCCATCGGACAGCACGGCGCGAAGCTCGGTGGGGGAAACGGGCGCGGTTCGTTCCGGTCCACCGCTTTCGCGAACCGAAGCCAGGTGGGTCGCGGCTTCCCGGCGCCCGTCTTGCCAAGCTCCGAAGTCACCCAGCAGCTCGAGGACCGGTTGATCTCCGCCGGCCAACCGATCGAGTCGCCGCCGGCAGGAGGCACACTGCTCCAAGTGGCGTTCCGCCACCGTGTCGGTCGCGTTCTCATCGGTCAGCAACGAGAGAAGGTCCTCGTCGGAGAGGCATGCGTCATCGATGGCGGACGGGCGAGGATTTTCCGATCGAGGCATGAAGAAAACGGGGGCGTCAGGTCGGGTTCGATGCAGTCGGAGACGTTCCGCCGGCGGGGTTGCTCCCCGGTTCCCATTCTCTCTCCAGGAGACTGATTCGTTCGCGGAGCCGCGCCAGCACGCGTGACTTGGCCACGTAGACGGCTCCCAGGCTCATCGACAACTCCTCGGCGATCACGGCCGGATCGGCTTCCTCGATGGCGGTGCGGTGGAACGCCGTCCAG
>JAUIGT010000404.1 GCA_030432615.1 Verrucomicrobiia bacterium | reverse complement strand
GGTGGTGCTCTGGGGATCGACCACGATGTTCACCCCGCGCTTTGACGGATCCGGCTCGGTCGCGTCGAGTTCGGTGGCGATCTGGGTGAGATACTCCAGGACCGCCTCCAGGGGGGTGTTCACGAACTCGACGTTGGGGAGTACCAATCGCTCCAGTTTCTCCTTCACCGCTGCTTCGCGAACGCCCACCGGCTCCACGGAAACTTCGATTCCGGACGGCTCGGCGAGCGGGGGAGGCTCCGATTCCCAGGCTCCCGCCACCTCCCGAAGCATCTCGGCGCGGGTCTGGTTGCGGGCGACCTCGGCATATTCCATGATCAACTGATCGACCATTTCCAGGCCGCGCCTCGCGGCGGAATTGTAGTCGTCGATGCTGAGAACCGCCTGGTAGGATCGCCTGGCCTTGGTCAGGTCGCCGATATCGACGTAGCCTTTCGCCTTCTGCAGGAGCGCTTCGACGGTGTCCACGTTGGCGAGATGCTCGGGGGACATCGCCTTGTTGTAGTAGTCACCGCGCAACCGGGTCAGCAGGGTGCGGACCTGGGGATTGACGCTGGACGGCATCATGCCGCTCTCGCGGGCATCCGTCATCACCTGGACGAGAGCCGACTCGGCTTTCTCCCATTCGGCCTCCGTGATCAACTCCTCGGCATACTCGACCGATGCCTGCTGGTAGCGTTTGAAGATCGATTCCTTGAGTGACCGGGCCGCGGGAATGTCGGGAAGGGAAAGGTAGGCGGTCCGATACTTCTCGACGGCGTCGGCGTAGTTGCCCTCGCGGCGATCGAGTTCGGCGCCGGTGAGGACTTCCTGCGCGTTGCGAATCTGCTGGTCGCGGCGGGTCGCTTCCCGGGAAGCCAGGCCGACCGCTTCCGAGGCGGCGCCACCTCCACCGGAAGATTCCGCCAGTCCGTGATCCGCCGGGAGAAGGAGAACGCCGAGCGCGACCGCGATTGCCGGGAAAGCGGGCGCGAAAGGCCCGCAGGCGGGGTTGATGCCGCCTCCGTTTCCGGTTCTGTGGATGTTCCTGATCACGATCTCCTGGACCTCACTCGGTTGAGCGGGATCGGGCCAAAACCCGTCCTGCTTCCAAAAGCGGAAAGGCTAGCAGCATTTCCCCCCAGGATGCAACTCGCTTCCGAGGGTTTTTTCAGTCCTGATTTTCACCCCCGGAATCGAAAAATCCACGTGCGGAACTGATTCTCCTCGAGCCCGGGAAGGACGGCTTCCACCTCGAATTCCTCCGGATTTTCCAAGCGCTCGATCACTCGCGGGTCCTCCGCCAGGGCGATCTGGCGGGCGCCGAGGATGAAGAACAGGGGGCGTTTCTCATCCCGGGAGCGTTGGATGAGGGTATCGAGTGCCTCGGGGGTGTGGGCGATGCGAAGGTAGGGATCGTAGAAGTTGGCGTGCGTCCACCAACCGGCGACCAGGGGACGGCGTTGCTCTTCGGTGAAGGGAAAGACGCCGCCGCGAGCGAGGATAATGGCGTCCTTCATCGCCTGCTTGCCGTGTTCGCGATAGATCAGGAGCGGCCGGGCGACCGCAATGGTATAGAGGCCCAGGAGGGCGTAGGTCGCCAGGCGTTGCCAGATCCGGCGGTCGCGACCGGGAGATTCCGAGGATGCGTCATCCGCCCGGGCATAGATCCATCCGTGGAGACCGATGCCCATCCAGAGGGTGACGAAAACCGTGCCGAAATTTCCGTACCAGATGAGGGCGGTCGATCCACCGACCTTGCTGGCGAACCAGAGCAGGAACACTCCCAGGGCGGGACCGAGCACCGCGAGGCGACCGGGAAATCCTCCTTGGCGCACGAGGCGCCAGGCACCGGTCGTGGTCAGGGCGATGGCCAGCAGGAATCCGGCGGTGACCAGGGGTTGGCCGAAGTACTTGGTCATCGAGGGGACGACCGGACTCTCGGGATCACCGTCCGTCCACGGCATGCCGACCAGAAAGTAGGTGGTGATGTCCCGCCACCACTGGCCGACGACTCCCTGGGAAAAGGTGGCGTTGGTTTCGATCGCCAACCGCAACGGGGGCAGGGTCGAGGAGGTCGTCGGCAGGTAGAGACAGGCGGAGAGCACGTTGGCGACGATCCAACAGGGTAGGGCCGGCGACTGGAGAGGGTTGAATCGCTTCCCGGTGGAGGCATCGCGCCGCGGCCAGAGCAGGGCGGCCGCCGTGACCAGGTTGATGCCCACCAGCAGGTGCAGGGTGCCGGTGCACGACCACAGCGTCGCCATCTGGGCGGCGCCGAATCCCAACCACCACCGCCATCCGCCGCGTCGAATTGCGAGGGAAAGAAAGAGCACGGCGAGCGCGCCGAAGCCGAAGACCATGGCGTAGCCGCGAGCCTCGGTGGAATAGCGGACATGCCAGGGATGAATGGCGACCAGGAACGCCACGATCCAGGCGGCGCGCAGGCTGCCGGTGATCAGCCGGGCCAGGGCGGCGACCGCGACGAGGGAAACCAGGCCGAGGACGAGAGGCGGAAACCGGATCGGCCATTCCTCGATGGTCCCCTCGGGCGACCCGCTGAGCCCGTGCCAGATCTCGTAGGTGATCCTGGCGAGGATGCTGTGAAGGGCATGATTGTTGCCGATGCGATTGCCCCAGATGGTGTCGATCCACGGGATGTGACGGAAGCGCGGTAACTCGTCGTTGGTGACGTCGAGGAATTCCTTGCCCTGCCACCCGCCCTCGATCGAGGTCCGAAACACGTCGATCTCGTCGTTGTAGAGACTCAGGTCCATCCGCGGCCAACGGATGAAGAGCGCCAGCAGCAGGATGAGTCCGATGCCGATGACGAATCCGCGATCGATCAGGACACGGCGGGTGCCTGGTTCCAGGGGCGCGGGCCTTTTCCACCACCAGGAACGGCTCAGCCAGAGCGCGACGGCCGTGAACAACCAGATCCACGCGGTCAGCATGAAACTGCCGGCCATGTAGTCGCGGGTTTTCAATTTCAGCTCGGTCTCCCCACCCAGGACGGCGAACCATTGGCCGAGAGCCCGGGTCCCCTCGGCGCCCTGGATCAGGATCCAGGCAAGTCCACCGACGGCCATCATTGCCAGGAGGACAAGGAAAGCCCATTCCGAGCGGCCGGAGGGACGCGTCCAGAGCAGGGGAATGAGGCGGTTCTTCACGGATCGAGCGAGAGCGAGCGGGTCGCAGACTAGCACAGGTTGCGGACTCCTGCGAAGCGCTCTCTTTCCAGTGGCCGGCGAGAAAATGGGAGCAGTTTCCGCTGTTCATTCCTTCAAAACGATTCCATTCATGTTCCGCGGTCGCCTCCGGCCCGTATCGTTCCGTTTCCGATGCCCGACTCTCCCGTCCTGTCCGACTCCGACCGGCTTCGCGTCGCCGCGAATCCCGGGCGCTTCATCTGGTTCCGGATCTTCTTCAACTGCCGGTTCTACTATCCGGTCTATGCCATCATGTTCCTCGACTTCGGGCTCAGCGAGGAGCAGTTCGCCTACCTCAATGTCGCCTGGGCGCTTTCGATCGTATTGCTGGAGGTGCCCTCCGGGGCTCTCGCGGACCAGTTGGGCCGGCGAACCCTGGTGGTTCTCTCGGCGGTGTTGATGGTGGTGGAAATGCTGATCCTGGCCCTCATGCCGGTGGTCGATCGCGCCGGGTTGGCCGACGATCCCGAGGCCCTGCAGCGGGCCGTCTGGCTCCTGTTCGCCGTCTTCTGCGTGAACCGGGTCGTCTCGGGCGCCGCGGAGGCGGCGGCGTCGGGAGCTGACGAGGCGCTGGCCTACGACTCGCTGCCGGAGGAGGATCGGGAGAGCCGCTGGTCGCGACTGATGGTTCGGTTGATGAAGACGCAATCGATCGGCTTCGTGGCCGTGCTCATCGTCGGGGCGGCGGTCTACGATCCGGAGGTGGTCAACCGGGTGGCCGGCTGGATCGGGATCGACCACGAATTCACCCAGGCGGAGACCCTCAAGTTCCCGATTCTCCTGAACCTCGGCATGGCCGTGGTCACCCTGCTGGTGGCTCTCCGGCTCTATGAACCGGCGTCGTTGCGACCGGAATGCGACCTGCCGCTGGCGCAATCGATCCGTCGCAGTTTTCGCCGCACCTTCCGCGCCGGTGGCTGGATTCTCAAGACTCCGGTGGCGCTCATGCTCCTGCTGGTCGGCCTTTTCTACGACAGCATCATTCGGCTCTACTACACGGTGAACTCGATCTGGTTTGAGGTCATCGGTTTCGAGCCCCGCTGGTTCGGCTTCATCAGCGTGGCCGGCTCGTTGACCGGGATCGCCGCCGCGGTGATCGGGGGCCGTCTGATCGAGAAACGTTCGCCGGCCTTCAACTTCGCGCTTCTCGGCGTTCTCACTCTCATCGGGCTCGTCAGTCTCGCCTACCCGATCCGCTACTGGTCGGTGCTCTTCCTGCCCGGCTTGTGGCTGGGCATGCGGTTGCTGCACTTTTTCCTGTCCAACTACCTCAACCGCGTCACCCCGTCGGAGAACCGCGCCACCGTGCTCAGTTTCCGAGGCCTGTCGATGAACCTGTCCTACGGGCTGGTCACCTGGGCCTACGGCATGCAGACCGCGTTCCTGCGCGAGCGGATGGCGCCGGAGAACCTGGACACGTTTACCGAAGCGCAGCGCGAGACGTTTTCCCGCGCGGTTTTCGCCGAGGCGGTCAGTTGGTGGTGGCTGTGGTTCGTGCTGACGGTGATCGGCCTGGCGCTCTACCGGCGAGTGAAGATCGGGAAGACCTGGAACGAGTTGCTCGCGCGGCCGGAGGTTTCGGGCGAGGCTGAAGCGGAAAGGAAAGACTGAACCGAACGCTTCCCCGCATTTCCCATGACCGACATCGATCTCAACGCCTGGTTCTGGTTCGTGCTCGTGACCGTGCTCCTCATCCGCGGACTCGACATGGTGGCCACGTGGCTGAACCTTCGGGCGCTCACGCCGGAACTCCCGGCGGAAATGGCCGACGTTTTCGATGCCGGGAAGTACGCCGACAGCCAAGCCTACACGCGGGCCAACGCGCGATTCGGTTTCGTGGAGATGGCCTTCTCCCTGGTGGTCTTCTTCGTGTTCTGGTGGGCCGGCGGATTCGGTTGGCTCGATGGCCTCGTGCGCGGCTGGGAGCTGGGACCGATCGTCAGCGGACTGGTCTACGTCTCGCTGCTGGTCGCCGGGCACTATGTCCTCTCGCTGCCGCTGGAACTCTACGACACCTTCGTGCTGGAGGAGCGCTTCGGTTTCAACCGCACCACGCTTGGCACCTGGATCGCCGACCAGGTGAAGTCGCTCCTGCTCGGTGCCGCGCTCGGACTGCCGCTCCTGGCGCTGGTGCTCTGGATCTTCGCCACCCTCCCGGCGGCGTGGTTCTGGGGTTGGCTGGCGGTGACTCTCGTGACCCTGGCCCTGGCCTACGTGGCGCCGACGTGGATCATGCCTTTGTTCAACAAGTTCGAGCCGCTGGAGGACGGCGAGCTGAAGAACGAGATCCACGCCATGGCGGGAGAGTGCGAATTCCCGCTCAAGGAGGTGATGGTCATGGACGGTTCCAAGCGTTCGTCGAAATCGAACGCCTTCTTCACCGGCATCGGCCGGAACAAGCGCATCGCGCTGTTTGACACGCTCGTGGAACGGCATACGACCGACGAACTGGTCGCCGTGCTCGCGCACGAGATCGGGCACTACAAGCGCCGGCACATTTTCAAGGGCATGGCGCTCGGCATCGGCACCAACGCGCTGCTGTTTTTTCTCCTCGGCCTGGTGATGGAAAACCGCGGCCTCTTCGACGCGTTCGGAGTCGCCGAGACCTCGGTCTACCTCAGCCTGATCTTCTTCGGCATTCTCGTGCAGCCGCTGAGCCAGGTGCTCGGGGTGCTCGGCAACGTCTTCAGCCGCAAGTGGGAGTTCGAAGCCGACGCCTTCGCCGCCGAGGCCACCGGTCATCCC
>JAUIGT010000403.1 GCA_030432615.1 Verrucomicrobiia bacterium | reverse complement strand
AATCCAAGAAATCACCTGACGATTCAGGGAAGGCAAAAAAGGGGATTCAGCCTTCGGCGTTTCTCGGAGATTCGGGTCGGTTCTCCCCGGTTGCTTCGTTGCTCGTCGGTTGCGATGCCCGCATCGCGTCCTCCTCGTACCTCGCCCCGAGAAAAACCGCCTCCGAAAATCGTCAGGTTTTTTCTCGGAAATGGTATGACGCCGATCCGCCTGGCCCCTTCTCGCTGCCCCTCCCGCGGTCCGCGATCTTCCGTCCGCCTCAAGGAGGTACGACGGAGCGCTCCCCTCCGGAGAGGATGACCGGAAAAACCGTACCGGGAACGGACGACGCCGAAAGTCGCGAAGACTTTCGGCACCTGCCCGGGCTACCGTGGCTGCTCAGAAGAGCGTGTAGATGAACGGCGCCGCGGCGGTCGAGGTCAGGACCAGGAGGGCGGCGAGAGCCAGCATCACGAGGATGAGCGGCAACAGCCAGAACTTGCGGTTCTGCTTGAGGAAACCCATGAACTCCGTGAGCAGGTTGCCTTCCTGCTGCTGGGAAGCCTTTTCGAATTCGTTGCCGGAATCGGACATGATCGTGACGGGTGAGAGGTCGGTCGGTTTGTGGGGTGAGATCGGATCAGTATTGCTTGAAATACTGGGTCGCGGGCGGCGCCTCGGGCGCATCCTGCCAATAGCTTGCCGTGTCCCGGGGCGTTTTCAAGTGCAACGGATCGCGCCCGAAGAGGAGCCGCATCGCCAGGCCCATCGGGGTGAAAAGGAGGTAGTAGAGGATTGTGAACAGCAGGTTGGCCACCACGATGCCGATGCAGGCCGCGAGGCCGTACCAGAGCGGATAGAGGACGCGGGCGATGGGCGGAACCAGCCAGCAGATCACACCGACCACCGCGCCGATTCCACCGAGCAGCAGGAAGAATTTCGGTTCCGGAACGCCCTCCTCCAGCTTGAGCCAGCGAACCAGGAAAAAGACGACCGCGATGGCCGGGAACCCGATGATCAGGCTGATGGCGAACTTCTTCAGTTCCCCCCGGTCGGGGCTCCAGTTGATCTCTTTGAACGGATTGATCATCGGAAAATTTTCGGAGTTCAGTTTTCAGTTTTCGGGAGCGCGCTCGCCAATCGAAGAATCCTTCGATCAATCCAGGGCGAAGCTGTCCTTGTATTTCGCCTTCTCGGCGTCGCTGAGAGAGGGCTGGTCCGCTTTGCGGAGGACGAAATTTTCCACCACGAGCACATCCATGTCGGTGGCCTGGAGACATTTGAACGCCTCGCTCGGCGTGCAGACGATGGGCTCGCCGCGAATGTTGAAGCTGGTATTGATCATCACCCCGCAACCGGTCTGCTTCTTGAACTCCTTGAGCAGGCGGTAGAAACGCCCGTGACGCCGCTCATCGATGGTCTGGATGCGCGCCGACATGTCGACATGGGTGACGGCGGGAATGGTGGAACGGGGAACATTGACCCGCTTGCGCAGGTCGGGATCCTTCATCGCCGCCTGTTCCTCGTCGCTGAGTTCGCGCTGCAGTTCCTTCTTCACGTCGGCGACCATCAGCATGTAGGGGCTGTCGCCCTCGTGATCGAAGTAGTTCGAAACCTCCTCGCGCAGGACCACGGGCGCGAAGGGTCGGAACGATTCGCGGAACTTGATGCGGAGGTTCATCTGGGTCTGCATCGCCGGACTCCGGGGATCACCGATGATGCTCCGGCAGCCGAGCGCGCGGGGCCCGAATTCCATCCGTCCCGCGAACCAACCGACCACTTTCTCGCTGGCGACTTCCCCGGCGACCGTTTCGAGCAGGGCGGCTTCGTCCTCGATGAACTCGTACTTCGCCCCGGCGGCGTCCAGTTCCGCGCGCACTTCTTCGTTGCTGAATTTCGGCCCCAGCAGCGAGCCCTTGCAGGAATCTCCCGGGTCGGCTTTCCGCTCGCTGTCCAGCAACTGGTAGTGCACGAAGAGCGCGGCCCCGAGGGCGCCGCCGGCGTCTCCCGCGGCCGGCTGAACGAAGACGTCCTCGAAGATCCCCGAGCGCAACAGTTTGCCGTTGGCCACGCAGTTGAGGGCCACCCCGCCGGCCATGCAGAGATTCTCGCAACCGGTGAGCTCCCGGGCGTAGCGAGCCATGTTGAGGACCGCCTTTTCGGTCACGACCTGGATGGACGCCGCGAGATCCATTTCCCGCTGGGTGATCGGCGACTCGGGACTGCGCTCGGGACCGCCGAACAATTCGGCGAACTTGGCATTGGTCATCCGCAGACCCTGGCAGTAGCTGAAATAGCTCATGTCCATCGCCAGCGAGCCGTCCTCCTTGAGGTCGATGAGCTTGTCGAGAATGAGATCGACGTACTTGGGCTCGCCATAGGGCGCCAGCCCCATCAGCTTGTATTCGCCGCTGTTGACGCGGAAGCCGCAGAAGTAGGTGAAGGCACTGTAGAGCAATCCCAGCGAATGCGGAAACCGCATCGTTTTCAGGATCTTGATCTTGTTGCCCTCGCCGATCCCGATGGAGGCCGTGTCCCACTCGCCGACGCCGTCCACCGTCAGGATCGCCGCCTTGTCGAACTGGCTGGGGTAGTAGGCGCTGGCGGCGTGGCTCTCGTGGTGGCCGGTGAAAATCACGCGCTTCTTGTAGCGACCCTCGAGCGATTTCCGGATCTCGCGGGGGAGGTGCAGCTTGGTCTTCAGCCACAGCGGCATCGCCATCATGAAACTCTTCAGCCCGTCCGGCGCAAAGGACAGGTAGGTCTCGATGAGGCGATCGAACTTCTGGAAGGGCTTGTCATAGAAGACGACGTAATCCACGTCCTCGATCTTCATCCCCGCCTCCGCGAGGCAGTAGTGCGCCGCCTTCTCCGGAAACTTGTAGTCGTGCTTGATCCGGGTGAACCGTTCTTCCTGGGCGGCGGCGATGGTGTCACCGCCCTTCACGAGCGCCGCGGCGCTGTCGTGGTAATACGCGGAGAGTCCGAGGATGGAGGGCATGGGCTTGGAAAAAATAGGGGGCGGCAGGGAGCGTCGGAGGCCTATTTCAGTTCCAACACTTTCACGATTTCCTCGGCGATCAGCCGATTGGTCTTTCCGTTGAAATGGGTCTTCACGTAGAGATCGTCGGGCGAGAGTTTCTCACCGTATTCACGCTCCAGGACATCGAGGAAGTCGAAATAGCGGTAGCCCTTCGCCTCGAAGTGATCGATGAGGGCGCGGTGCTTGGGACGATCGCCTTTGGCGCGTTTCTCGACATCGGCCCCGCTGGGGAGGATCACGATGAGCGGCTCCCGGCCATCGGCGATCACATCGGCGTAATATCGATCGAACATGGTGGCGTTGGCCCGAAAACCGGGGCTTTTCGGATGCCACAGCGCGCTGCCGTAGGGGTCGCTGCCGGGACGAAAAGGCCCGAACCCGTCTTTGGCCCGGCCCAGGAAGAGGTCGAGATTGTGGTCTCCGTTTCGTCGTTCCCAGACATAGCCCAGGGTGCGCAGCACGGGATTGGTCACACGCTCCTGGTTGCTCCAGCTGTAGTAGTCGAGCTCGTAGAGGTAGGCGAGTTCCCCACCGGGATTCGAGAGCAATTTCTCGTAGCGGGCCCGATCCTGGAAGGGATTCGGCTCCACCGAAAACGTTCCTTCGACGACCTTCGCGAAGGGCTTGGTCAGCGGGGTCATCGCCCCCTTCGGCTCGACCAGGGCCCGGAAACTGTTGACGGTTCGTTTGATGTTGTTGGTCATGAACGCGATGACCACGTACTTGCCTCCCCACTTGCGGCCGTTCTTCCGATACTGTTCGTAGCTCTGGGTCAGCCCACCGCCACAGATGCCGATGTTGATCCACTCGCTGCCCGGCACGAGCTGCTCACCGTGATAGGGAAACGACTCGCTGTCACCGACCTCGTAACCGAAGGTGAAGGAATCGCCGATGCAGAGAATCCGCTTCTCCGGGTCCGGGGCCTTTTCCGGATAGAGACGCGTACCTCTCAGGCCCTGCTCGCTGATGGAGTGGCCATCCCAGGCGTAGCCGGGACGATGCACCCAGCCGACCTCGCGATCATACGTGACCGGACTCTCGCCATCCAGCATCGCCTGTATTCCCCCGCGGGCCTGCTTGGACAACTCGGTGACATCGACCGTGGTAATGGCCTCGTCCTTCCGGCTCATCAGTTTTACGAAGACCAGGCAGACCACGTAGAAGGCTCCGTAGAGCATCAGCAGCAGGATGAGGGAAAAGGCGATCGTCTTTCCGTCCGGCTTCGACTTCCGGAGCTTCTGTGCAAGGGCAAAAACCAGGTAGCCGACGGCGCCTACGACCAGGAGCCGCATCGGCCAGAAGAGCGCTTCGGGTAGTTTCTCCAGGTAGCCGAAGGTGACCAGGAGAACGGCAAAGGCCCCGATCACGAGCCCGGTGCCGAGCTTGGATCCGGTGGGCTTCTTGTCTGGGTTCGTGTCTGCGGTGGGGTTGCCTGACATGTCGTAGAGCCGGCGAGCGGGTCAGGATACTACGTGAGCCGACCGCCCCCGCAACCGCTTTCTGGGCACGCCTCCGCGTCGTTCCTTCGGGGTTTCCGAAGGCACTGAAATTACTGGAAATTCGGGAGAAAACCGCCCTTTCAGTCGAGGGTGTAGACGAACATTCCCGAGCGCAGCTTCGGCTCGAACCAGGTCGATTTCGGCGGCATGATCTCGCCGGCGTCGGCAATGTCGATGAGCTGCTGCACCGTCACCGGATACATCGAGAACGCGACCGCCCAGTCTCCGGAATCGACCCGCTTTTCCAGCTCGGCGGTGCCACGGATGCCACCCACGAAATCGATTCGCTCGTCGGTGCGCGGGTCCCCCACCCCGAGCACGGGCGTGAGCAGGCGGTCCTGGAGGACGGAGACATCGAGGCGCTCGATCGGGCTCTCGGAATCGACCTCGGGCCACTTCAGGGTGTGCCAGCTTCCGCCGACATAGACGCAGACCGAACCCGGTTCGGTCGGGCTCTTGGCGCCGTCGCTGGTCAGTTCGAACACTTCACCGGCCTTGGCGAGGAATTCCTCGGCGGAGAGACCGTTGAGGTCCTTCACCACGCGGTTGTAGGGAAGGATCTTGAGCTGGCTGGCCGGGAACAGCACCGCGAGGAACCAGTTGTAACCCTCGGAGCCGTCATGATCCGGATTCGCCTCGCGGCGCTGGGTGCCGACGCGGTGGGCGCTGGCCGAGCGGTGATGCCCGTCGGCCACGTAGCCGAGCGGAACCTGGGCGAAGCCCTCGAGAATCGGGCCGGCCTCGGCTTCCGTCACCCGCCAGGCGGTGTGGCGCACGCCGGTCTCGTCGGTGAAATCCGCCTGGGGCTCGTGCTCGGCGCTCCATTTTTCCACGAAGACGTCGATGGCGGCCTGATCCTTGTAGGTCAGGAACACCGGGCCCGGATTGGCGCTGAGGGTATCGACCACGCGGGTGCGATCGTCCTCCTTCACCTTCCGGGTTTTCTCGTGCTTCCGGATGATGTCCTCGCCGTAGTCGTCGATGTGGCAGACCAGGGTGATCCCGGTCTGGGAATGCTCTCCAAGTTGTTGGCGGTAGAGATAGACGCAGGCTTCCGAGTCGCGGACCAGCGCACCCTCGGCCTGCAGTTTTTCGAAATTTTCCTTCGACCGGGCGTAGATCTCGTCGCTGTAGGGATCGGTGCCGTCGGGAAACTCGATCTCGGCGCGGAGCACGCGGAGAAAGGAGTGCGGGTTGTCACCGGCCAGCGCGCGGGCTTCGGCGGTGTTGACGACATCATAGGGCACCGAGGCCACTTCCGGGGCCTTGTCGGGTGCGGGAACGAGGGCGGGAAACGCTTTGACTCTCATGGATCGGATCGTTTTTGGGAGACGCCAACCCCTACACGTCTCCGCCCGATTCACAACCGGCGATTGCGTCACCCACTTTCCCGGAAAGAGCCGGCGCAGGCTTTACACCGCTTCCGAGATC
>JAUIGT010000402.1 GCA_030432615.1 Verrucomicrobiia bacterium | reverse complement strand
CCCGGTGAGCGTCCACGATTTCCACGCCACCATCCTCCACGCCCTCGGCCTCGACGCCAATCGCCTCACCTACCACCACCACGGCCGCGACGAGGTCCCGACCGTCTTCGGGGGAAAGGCGGTTTCCGAGGTGTTCGGGTAGGGTTCCTACCCTTCCTTTCGAAAGCGGTAGTCCAGGCACTCGGCCGGCTCGCTCGTCACCCCGTCCTCGGCGGCGTGGACGAGATTCGCCATCTCCCGGGCGGTGACGTAGTGAAAACGCACCCGGCCCTCGAGCCCGGTCGCCATCGCGTGAAAACGCCGCATCGGCTCGCCGAGCAGCATGTGGAAATTCGGCTCGATCCCCCCGTGGGTGTGGCATTTCACGAACGCCCAGTTCGGTTTTCCGATCACGCCGATTCCCTGGTTCACCGCCAGTTCCAGCCTCAGCCTGGTGGGAGGATTCGCCCCGGTGAGATCGCCATTCTCCAGCTTCGGGATCAATCCCCATTTTCGCCATTTCAGGTTCGGCGCCAGCGGACCGGGAATGGAGAGAAGCGATTCGACCCGATCCCTGTTCTCCCGATTCCGGCCCACTTCCGCGGGAACCACGTCATCGATCGCCGCACGCCCGGGAAGATCGGACAGGTAGCCGATGGTGTTCACCACCCTCGACTGGGTCGGCGAGGGCGCGGACGGCATGGTGAAGTCGGCATAGCATCCCGTCCGTCGAAGAATCGGGATCTCCCGGTCCACCCCGCAGCCTTTCCCCTCGGGATGCGAGTGATTCAGCGCCCAGTTTCCATGGATGAAACCGTAGCGCACCTCGCCCTCGGAATCGCGGGACAGCAGCCCGTGGGAAAGCAGGTCGCGTTTTCCCCGCTCGAGCGCCTCGGTGACACCCGCGGGCGTGTCGTCGTGGTGATGGAGGTGCACCTCGACCTCGGAACCCGTCCGCCGACAGAGATCGGCGAGCGGCTCCAGCAGGTCGGGATCGTACTGCTCGATCGGATAGAAAAAGGTGTGCCGGGGACCACGCCCGTCCGCGTCCCGGAAACTCGCGACGATTTCCGGCCAATGCTCCCTCCAGTAATCGATCCGCTTCACCGCGCCCGCCTTGTCGGTGTCGTGGAGGGGCTCGAAATGATCACAGACCGCGAAGAAAACGTGCAACGGTTCGCCGGGGGAAACCCGGGGCACCCGGCGGTTCAGCCACGGCAGCAGCCACTTGTCGATTGCGCGGAACATGGAAGGGATTCAGGACCAGACTCCCGCCTGCGGGGAACGTCTCAGCCGCAGGTAATGGAACAGCGCTCGCAATCCTTGCCACTGCAAAAACAGGAAACCCGCCGGCGCGGTGATCAGCGGCGAACGGATGCCGCGGAAAAGCATCCCGAAGACCGCCAGCCCGTAGCAGAGCACTTGCCCGAGAAAGGCGATGCGGTAGAACAGGTGCTCGCCCGCCAGCCAGGCGCTCGACAGCAGGCAGGCGGCCAGGAAGAACGGTCCGGCCAGCCGGAGATACTTGTGGGAAATCACCTGCCACCAGGTGCGATTCCGAGTCGGTGAAAGCCAGGCCGGATAGCGAAAGAGCATCTGGTAATTCCCCGCCAGGGTCCGGATCTTGCGGCGCCGCTCCTTGTCCGGCGAGAGATTCTGGGGATCGAAGGCGATCGCCTCGCTCTCGAACAACACCCGCTGTCCGGCCATGACCGCCCGCATGGGAATGACGACATCGTCGAGAATGGTGTCCTCGGGAAGCGGTTCGAAGGCGGACCGACGCAGGGCATAGATCGCGCCGGTGCATCCGATGACCGAATCCCACTCCGACTCCAGTTTCCGGATCCAGCGCTCCAGCTTCCAGTAGGCATCGATCCCCGCCCCGGTGCCGTCCTCGGTGGCCGCGATCTCCAGGTTGCCGCTGACACCGGCGACGGCGGGATCGGAAAACGGCGCCACCAGCCTGCGAATCGCGTGGCGGTTGAACCGCTGGCGGGCGTCGGCGAACACGAGAATCTCTCCACGGGCTTCGGCCACCCCGACATTCAGGCTCGACGCCTTGCTGGACCGCTCCTCGCGCTCGATGACCCGCACTTCCAGGTCTCCCTTTCCCTGCCAGCGCCTGGCTCGCTCGGCGGTGTCGTCGGTGCAGCCACCGCAGACCAGGATCAGTTCACGAGGCCCCTCGTAGTCGCACTGGGCGAGATTCTCGATCCGCGCCTCGATGCGCTCCGCCTCATTGTAGGCCGCCAGCACGATGGAAAGGGATGGCGCATACCTTTCCCTCGTCGGTGGAGTCGGCGGATTCTCCGGCCCTTTTCCGCGCAGGCGCGACGGGCGCACCGTCACCACCTGCTCACGAGCCGATTTCCTGGCGCGGCGCCATTGCCGTACGATCCCGAAAAAGCGCAACACGATCGGATAACCAAGAAACGTGTAGCCGACCGCCAGCAGACTCAGCCAGAAAACGATGCTCATTTCAAAGAGGAGGACACCGAGTCTTGTACCACTCTTCCATAATTTCCACAATTCGTTTCTGCCCGGGGAGCCACATCTGTAAGCCTGGTCGCGAGCGGCTCGTCAAAAACGCTGCTTCGCATTCCGTCCCTCGAACCTCCTGATCTTCCCATGAAAATCCTCGCCCTCATTGCCCGGGCCGCGCTCGGCCTCGTCTTCGTCGTCTTTTCGCTCAACTACTGGGGGCACTTTCTCGAGGTCCCGATGCCCGAGGGCGAAAACGCCCAGCAGTTCATGGGAGCCATCGCCGGGAGCGGTTTTCTCACCGTGGTGAAGGTGCTCGAACTGGTCGGAGGCATCCTGGTCCTGTCCGTCCGTTTCACTCCGCTGGGCCTGCTGCTTCTCGGACCGATCGTCGTCTGCATCAATCTCTACCACCTCACCATGGATCCCGCCGGCCTCCCCTTGGCGATCGTCATCGGCGCGGCGGCCCTTTTTCTCGCGTGGCGTCACGGAGATCGCTTCGCGGGCTTCTTCCAGCCGGCCAAGGCCGGTTGATTCCCGGCTCCAACGCGATTCCGCCCGTTTACGAATTCCGGGCGGGGCGCTAGTCTGAAGGCGTTTTCTTCCCTTGAATCGAACGCCCCATGAAAGCCTCGCGCCGTCATTTTCTCCGTCACTCCGCCGCCGTCACCGCCGGATTTTTCGGCCTCGATCAATATCTCGCCTCCGCCGCGGCGAAAGTGCCCCGCATCGCGCCGTGGGGTGATCTGCAGAAGGATCCCCACCGCATCATCGACCTTCCCGCCGGTTTCCGCTTCCGGGTCCTTTCCCGCACCGGCGATCGCATGGACGACGGCTTCAACGTGCCCGGCCAACCGGACGGCATGGCGGCTTTCCCGGGCAAGGACGGACGCGTGATCCTGGTTCGAAACCACGAGATCGGTCACGCCTACTGGGAACTCGGCCCCTTCAAGGACAACAAGAAGTTCCCGGAGAAGTTCGACCGCAGCCTGAGCTACGATCCCGGCGACGAAGAGGTGCAGCCTTTCGTGGGCGGCACCTCCAATCTCGTCTTCAACCCGAAGACCGGCGACGTCGAGCGCCAGTTCCTCAGCCTGACCGGCACCGACCGCAACTGCGCCGGCGGCCCCACCCCCTGGGGCACCTGGATCACCTGCGAGGAGCCCGCCGACCTCGTCAGCGAATGGGGACGCAAGCACGGCTACTGCTTCGAGGTCCCGGCCAGCGATGAACCCGGTCTCACCAAGCCGGTCCCGCTGAAGGCGATGGGACGCTTTCGCCACGAGGCTATCGCGGTGCATCCCGACTCCGGAGCCGTCTACCTGACCGAGGACCGGGGCGACGGCATGGTCTACCGTTTTCTCCCCAAGGAGCCGGGCAAGTTGGCGGCGGGCGGAAAGCTCCAGGCCCTCAAGATCCTGGACCGGAAATCCGTCGATACGCGCAACTGGACGGGGGACGCCGAATCTTTCCCCAAACGGAAGCGCTTCCGGGTCGAGTGGATCGACCTCGAGGACACCGACGCCCCGCTCGACGACCTCCGGTTGCGCGGAGTCGAGGCCGGCGCCGCCCGCTTCTCACGCGGGGAGGGAATGTGGTACGGCAGCAAGGAACAGGTCGGCGAGGAAGCCATCTACTGGGCCTGCACCGACGGCGGCAAAGTCCAGAAAGGGCAAATCTTCCGCTACTTCCCCAGTTCCGCCGAGGGAACGGCGGGCGAAACCGAGCAGCCGGGCGAGGTCGAGTTGTTCCTCGAACCGAACGACACCGACCTGCTCCGGAACGGGGACAACATCTGCATCGCGCCCTGGGGCCACCTCGTCATCTGCGAGGACACCGGCGGCACCAATTCCATCCGCGGCGTCACGCCCAAGGGCGAGTTCTACACCATCGCCCGCAACGGCATGAACGGCTCCGAATTCTGCGGTGCCTGCTTCAGCCCCGACGGCGAGTGGCTCTTCGTCAACATCCAGAAGCCCGGCCTCACCCTGGCGATCAACGGCCCCTGGCACAAGTCGGCGAAAGCCTCGTGATGCCGCCGGTCCGGTTTTTCCGGATGCGTCGCCCGGGCAGCCGTGTATGAGTGAATGACGGAACGGCCCCGTTCCGGTCACCTGCCCATGTCCGTCTCGCCTCTCCAGATCGCCGACCGCACCTTCTCGTCCCGACTTCTTGTCGGGACGGGCAAATTCTCCTCGAACGAGGCCATGCGCGACGCGCTGGAGGCCTCCGGAACCGAGATCGTCACCGTGGCCCTGCGGCGGGCCGATCTCAGCGGCGGGAACGATCCCTTCGCCAACATCCTCGATTTCATCGATCCGGAGAAATACCTTCTGCTCCCCAACACCAGCGGCGCCATGAACGCCGAGGAAGCCGTTCGTCTCGCCCGGCTCGCCGCGACGGCAGGCCTGCCGAAATGGGTGAAACTGGAGATTCATCCCGATCCCACCTACCTGCTGCCCGATCCCATCGAGACCTTCGAGGCGGCGAAGATCCTCACCGCCGAGGGCTTCACCGTCCTTCCCTACATCAACGCCGACCCCGTCCTCGCCAAGCGCCTCCAGGAGGAAGCCGGCACCGCCACCGTGATGCCGCTCGGGGCTCCCATCGGTTCGAACCAGGGACTGGATACCCGGCGGCAGATCGAGATCATCATCGAGCAGGCCACCGTGCCCGTGGTCGTGGACGCCGGGCTCGGCGCCCCCAGCCACGCCGCGGCCGCCCTCGAACTCGGCGCCGACGCCGTGCTGGTCAACACCGCCATCGCCATCGCCCCCGATCCCGTCGCCATGGCCCGGGCCTTCAAGCTCGGCGTCGAGGCCGGCCGGATGGCCCACGAGTGCGGTCTCCCCGACAAGGTAGAAACCGCCTCGCCCACGAGCCCGTTGACGGGATTTCTCTACCAGGATGCCTGAACCGACGTGGGATGACTCTCCAGGGTCGTCCTCGCAAGGTAGGACTGAGCGTGATCCACCGAGGCGGCTCTGGAGAGCCACCCCACGAGTTCTCTCCATCTCCATCGCGTCATTGCCAATCCGACGCCACTCGGGCATGATGCCCGCCTCATGAAGATCGCATCCCGTTTCCTGGTTTTTCTGCTCCCGGCCGTCGGATTCCTCCTCCCTGCCCGCGCCGAGGAGAAAAAGGCCGGAGTCGCCCCGCCGGCAAAAGCCGAGGCCCCGCTCACCCTGGAGGACGGCGACACCCTGGTCTTCCTCGGCGACTCCATCACCCACCAGTGCCTCTACACCCAGTACCTGGAGGACTTCTTCTACACCCGTTTTCCCGATCGCCGGATCCGGTTTCACAATTCGGGAGTCAGCGGAGACAAGGCGGCCGACGCCCTCGCCCGCTTCGACGATGACGTGACCGCCTTCCAGCCCGCCATCGTCACCGTCCTGCTCGGGATGAACGACGGGCGCTACGAGGATTTCAACGCCGAGACCTTCGGAACCTATTCCCGCGACATGACCGCCCTGCTCGACCGTATCGAGGAAATCGGAG
>JAUIGT010000401.1 GCA_030432615.1 Verrucomicrobiia bacterium | reverse complement strand
TGGTTCCCACTGAAGAAGATCGATCCGATGCCCGGTTGAAGAGAGTCGCCTACGACGGTGAGTCCAGGACCTGGGAGCTGGATGTGAAGGGGCTGGAGGTGGACCTGGGATCGGAGGACACGGAAATGCCCCGGAGGGAACGGCTGTGGCTCGCCACCGGCGAGGGCATCATGGAACTGGACCTGATGTCGGGGCGTTGGACCCGGATTCATCACGACCCCCTCGACCAGGGTAGTCCGCTGGCCACTCACGTGGATGTCATCTTCAAGGATCGTCGCGATGTCCTCTGGGCCGGATTCTCGTCCGGAGGTGTCAGCCGTTTCAGTTTGAATCGCTACTGGTTTCCCCGCTTCACGGTGGCGACCGGAGAGCACCAGCAGGGAATCAGTCATCGGGCCGTGTTCAGCGTGCTGGAAGATCGCCGGGCCAAGTTGTGGATTGGTACCGGCGAGGGCCTCGACTGCTGGGATCCCGAGGCCGGGACGATGCGGAATCACGTCATCGATTCCATGACCGGGGGAGCTTCTTTCAGGGAACACGTGACCGCGCTGGCCGAAGATCTCCAGGGCCGAGTCTGGGTGGGTACTCGAAGTGCCGGCCTGCTTCGGTTCGATCCGACGGATCCGGGAAGCTTGCGACGGTTTCGACATGATCCGGAGGACCAGACCTCGCTCTCATCCGATGCGATCAACGATCTCGCGATCGACTCGATGGGCAAGCTTTGGATCGCCACCGACGGTGCCGGACTCTGCAGCTTCGATGACGATGGCGAGAGATTCGCCCGCTACGGCGAGTCCGAGGAGTTGCAACTGGACCAGTTCATCAACGTCCTCTTCCCTGATCGCGAGGGCCGAATCTGGGTGGGCACCGGGCGCCAGGGAGTGGCGTTGCTGTTTCCCGAGGAGGATCGGTTCGAATCGATTCCCCAGTTCTCCACCGGCGAAGTGAATGCCTTGGCGGAAGACGAACACGGTCACCTCTGGCTGGGGTTCACGGGGCGCGGACTGAGTCGTTTCGATCCGGTGAGCGGGGAGATCGTCACCCTGAGCCGACGCAACAGTCACCTGCCCGACGACGACGTCATGGCGGTCGAGTTGGCGGAAGACGGCTCGATCTGGGTCAGCACCCGGAATGGTCTAGCCCGGGTGCGATCCGATGATGATTTCGAGTTTCGGGTTTTCGATGAACACGATGGACTCCAGGCCGAGAGTTTTCATCCGCGTGCCAGTGCCCGGGCATCCCATGGTGCCCTCTACTTCGGTGGTCCGAACGGGCTCAATCTCATCGATCTGGACCGGCTGCCGGAGCCTCGGCAGGTGGAGCGTCCCGTGCTGGTCGGTTTCGATCTCAATGAAAAGGAAGTGAAGCCGTCACCGGACGGAATCCTGAGAAAGCCGCTCAACGTGACCGACGTCGTCCGGGTGCCGCATGATCGGAATATCCAGTTCGCCATTCGGTTTGCGACACTGGACTATTCCACGCCCAATCGGAATTGGTTCGAGTATCGATTGTTGGGAGTCGATAACGACTGGGTGTCCAGCGGAGATATGCAGAAAGCGAGCTACTCCGGACTGCAGCCCGGGAAGTACCGGTTCGAGGTTCGCTCGTCGGCCGACGGGGTGAATTGGAATCCGAACCTGGCTCGGTTGGAGGTCGTGGTGGTTCCCCGTTGGTACGCCCGGTGGTACACGCGGCTCGGGCTGGGGTTGCTCCTGCTCGTCCTTCTCGGCCTGCTGGTCATGACCCGGATCCGGGCGCGGGAGGAGCGGTTGCGGCGCCAGCAGGAACAGTTGGAGGTGAAGTATTCCCGGGCCGAGGCAGCCCTCGCTCGTCAGCTTCAGCACGCCATGCTCCTCGAGCAGACCGGGCTGGCGCTCGGAGCGAAGGAAGGCGCCGAGCATTTGCTGGAGACCGCGCTGAACCACCTAGGCGAAGCCTACGGGGTGGGGCGTTGCTATGTGATGGCGGCGCGTTTTTCGGAGGAGGGCAAACGGGCGGGCGAGCCGGTCCTGGTCGCTGATCATCTCGGGTGTCCCGAGTCCAAGCGCCCCGATGAGATGCCTCCCGAAAGTCGCGAATTCACGCGCCTGGTGCTCTCCAGCGAGCGGGCCGTGGCCATTAACGATATCGGGGAGCGCTCGCACCTGTTCGAGGATTTCAACCAGCTCCACGAGCTGGGGATGAGCGCCGTGCTGGCGGTGCGGACCTCCTACCTGGGAACGCCCAACGGATACGTGGCGCTCAACCACTGTGGCCAACCGCGCCAGTGGCAGGACGACGAGATCAAGCTGCTGGAGTCGCTGGCCGGGCAATTCGGACTGGTGCTCGCCCAGATGGAGCAGCAGGAGCGGGAAGAGGCGCAGCGGCGGGAACTGCAAAAGGCGAAGCAGGAGGCGGAGATTGCCAATAGTTCGAAGAGCGAGTTCCTCGCCAAGATGACCCACGAGCTGCGGACCCCGCTGAATGCCATCATCGGTTTCTCGGAGCTTCTTTCCGATGACCGCGACCTCACCAAGCGTCAGCGCGAGACGCTCGACATCATCAATCACAGTGGCGAGCATCTCCTGGGGGTGATCAACGACATCCTCGACGTGTCGAAGATCGAGGCCGGCAAGGTCGAACTCACCACGGAGAAGTTCAACCTTACCAACCTGATGCGATCCGTCTACGAGATGCTGGCCTTCGGCATCAAGTCCAAGGGACTGGATTTCGAGATCAACCGCCTGGGGGATCTGCCCCACACCATCATCGCGGACAAGCACAAGCTTCGCCAGGTGCTCGTGAACCTCATCAGCAACGCCACCAAGTTCACCGAGCAGGGACGGATCTCGATCACGGTCCGAGCGGGCGCACTCGAACCATCGACGGCGAAAGCGGGCGTGCTCGGAAAGCGAAAGCTCTACTTCGAGGTAAGGGATACCGGCGCCGGCATGGATGCCTCGGAATTGCCGCGCTTGTTCCAGAAATTCTCCCAGACCGAGACCGGGCAGAAATCGATGCGGGGTACGGGGCTGGGACTCGCCATCTGCAAGGGGTTCGTCGGCCTGATGAATGGCGAGATCGAGGTGGAGAGCAAGGTCGGCGTCGGGTCCGCGTTCCGCTTTTTCGTCGAATGCGAGGAAGCGGTGACGTCGGAAAACGCGGGAGGCGCTGCGGGGCAGGCGGCGGCGCGGGCTGTCGAAGTCGATACCGGGCGGAGGCGTCTCGCCGCCGGTCATCCGGAGATCCGCGTGCTGGTGGCCGAGGATCAGCCCGCCAACCGGTTGCTGGCCAATCGCATTCTCAAGTCCGCCGGGTTTGTCGTGGGTGAAGCCGTGAATGGGGCGGAAGCCGTCGAGAAATGGCGCAGCTTCCAGCCCCACGTGATCCTCATGGACGAGGAAATGCCGATCATGCGCGGTCGGGAAGCCACCGCGATCATCACGGCGGAGGCCGGGGAAAGGAAACCGGTCATAATTTCACTGACCGCCTTCGCCTTGGACGAATCCCGGACCGCCGCCCTGGCTTCGGGTTGTGACGATTTCCTCGCCAAGCCGTTCCGCATCGATGTGCTGCTCCGACTTCTCGAGAAACACCTGCCCCTGAAATTCGAGGACGCCGAGCACGCCGCCTGACCAAGCAGCTTCCTGGAATCCGATGCCGTTCAGGCGAGGAGGTCATCGACCACCTGCCCGTGGATGTCGGTCAGGCGGAAGTCGCGGCCGCTGTAGCGGTAGGTCAGTTGCTTGTGGTCGAACCCGAGCAGGTGCAGCACCGTGGCGTGAAAATCATGGACGTGAACGGGATTTGCCGCGATGCCGAGGCCGAAATCGTCGGTCTGCCCGTAAGCCATCCCGCCTTTGATGCCGCCTCCCGCCATCCAGATGGTGAAGCCATCGACATGGTGATCGCGCCCGACCTGCTCGATCTTTTTCGGTCCTTTCTGGATGGTCGAGGTGCGCCCCATTTCTCCGCCCCAGATGACCAGGGTGTCGTCCAGCATTCCCCGAAGCTTGAGGTCGGTCAGCAGGGCCGCGATCGGCTGGTCGGATTCCTCGCACAGACTCTTGATGCGAGGCATCAGGCCGCTGTGGTTGTCCCACGGTTGACCGGCGCCGTGATAGCACTGGATGTAGCGGACGCCGCGCTCGGCCAGTCGGCGCGCCATCAGCAGGTTGCGTCCGACCGGGGTGTCGCCGTACATTTCCCGAATCGTCGCCGGTTCCTTCGTGACGTCGAAGGCGTCGGTGGCCGCGCTCTGCATGCGAAAGGCCAGCTCCATCGAGTGGATGCGCGATTCCAGGCGCTCGTCGCCCTCGTGCTGGTTGCGGTGGCGGCGATTGAGAAACTGGGTCAGGGCCAGCTGGGACCGCTGGGTGCCGGGCCGGATGTCGTCGCGGGTCAGGTGGGGAATCAGTTCCCCGCCCTTGGCATTCGTCTCGATGTGGGTGCCCTGGAAGACGCCGGGCAGGAAGGCGCTGGTCCAGTTGCGCGACTGGGCCGTTGGCATGCCGCTGGGAATGAGCACCACGTAACCGGGCAGGTCCTGGCTCTCGGTGCCGAGTCCGTAGAGCGCCCACGAGCCGATGCTTGGACGCGGCAGGACTGGATGACCGCAGTTCATCATCAGCAAGCCGGGCGAATGGTTGGCGATCTCGCTCTCCATCGAGCGGATCACGCAGAGGTCGTCGGCGTGCTTCGCCACGTGGGGAAACAGTTCGCTGATTTCCAATCCGCTCTGCCCATGTTTCGAGAATTGGAAAGGAGATCCCCAGATCGTTCCGACCCGGTTCCGCTGGGTGGGCTGGAGGGTTTCCTTGATCGAGTCTGGCAGTTCCTGGCCGTCGAGTTTCAGCAGTTCCGGTTTGGGATCGAAGGTGTCGATCTGCGAGGGACCGCCGTTCATGAAAAGGTGAATCACCCGCTTGGCTCGGGCGGGGAACTGCGGCTGCCGCACCGCCAGCGGAGTCTCGGCCGGGGCGGAGGCCGAAGCGAGCAGGTCGGAGGCAGCCATGGCGCCGAATCCGAAACCGGTCTTGCGGAGGAGGTCGCGTCGGGAGAGGGGAGACATGGGAGGAAAGGAGAGGGGACAGGAAGGAGGGGCGCTTCGATCAGTCGACGTAGAGAAACTCGTTCGACATCATCAGGGACTGGGCCAGCAGCGGCCAGGGATTCACCTTCCGGCCCTTCTCCAGTTCGATGAACTTGTTGATGCGTTCGTGCTCGGGCGCGGCCGCGTCGCGATGAAAAACGGCCTGGAAAATGGCGTTCACCCGGGCGGGTCGATCCATGCCGGGCTGGAAATCCAACCGGTCGATCAATGCCTTCGACTGCTCGATCACGAAGGGAGAGTTCATGGTGAAGAGGGCCTGGGGCGACACGATGCTCTCGGTGCGTTTTTCCTGGGACTGGACGGGGGTGGGAAAGTCGAAGGCGCGCAGGGTGGGGTCGAGATTGAAGCGGTTGATGTAGCCGTAGATCGTTCGGCGTTTCGTGTGCTCGGGGCCCCAGAGTTCGCCGGGGCGGCCCCGCATGCGTTCATCGAGTTGGCCGGACACCGCGAGGAGGGAGTCCCGCAGTTCCTCGATCTCGAGCCGCTTGGCGTTGGCGCGGGCGAGGAGGCGATTGCCGGGATCGCTCCCGGCCAATTCGGGCCGGGGACGGCTGCTCTGGCGATAGGTTTCCGAGTCCACGATCGTTTTCACCAAGTGCTTGAGTGACCAGCCGTGCGCCACGAAATCGGCGGCCAGCCAATCGAGGAGTTCCGGATGAGTCGGAGGCGAACCCTGGAGTCCGAAGTCGGAGGGCGTATCGACGAGATGGCTGCCGAGGAGGGCACCCCAGACGCGGTTCACGAAGACGCGGGCCGTCAGCGGATTCTCCGGATCGGCGATGCGGTTGGCGAGGTCGAGACGACCGCTGTTGTCCTTGGTGAACGGAGTCTGCTCGGGATCGAGAATCTCCAGGAAGCGACGCGGTACCCGGTCGCCC
>JAUIGT010000400.1 GCA_030432615.1 Verrucomicrobiia bacterium | reverse complement strand
GTAACCTCCTCGTCAAGTCCTCCCGGACCCCGAGTGACCGCTCCCGCGCGCGTGCGAACGATACGGACGGCGGAGGCAAACGGATGGCCTTCGCGAGAGAGCCGCGAATCAGGTGGAGGCGGCCGGTCCGTCTCCACGCCCGGGAGTTCCGTCCTGGCGATGGCCGAATTTTTCCCGGTAGACGGCGGGCAGGAACTGGAACCGCTTCTCGAACTCGCGGGCGAAATGGTCGGCGTCGCTGAACGCGAACATCTCCGCGACGTGGGCGATCTCCTCGTCGGTGGCCAGCAGGCGCTTGGCGGCGTGGTGAAGGCGCCGGCGCTGGACGTAGTCGACCAGGGTCAGGCCCACCGCCTTGCGTAGCGCCTGGCTCAGCTCTTCCTGCTCGAGCCCGGTGGCGGCCTGCAGTTGCTTCAGGGGCAGCCGCCCGCCGGAGGCCACGGCGCGCTCGATGATGTCGAGGGATTCCGTGGCCGTCTCGTCGAGCGGGATCCGGTTTCCGCCGCGCCAGTAGACGTGGTAGTCGTCGCCGAGCAGGATCATGATCTCCATCAGGGTCACTCGCGCGATCGACTCGGCATGCCGGCCTTCGCGGAGGCATTGGGCCAGGAAATCGAAGGCCGCGCCCAGGAAGTCGAGTTGTTCGTCGCGGGTGGTGAAGACCTGGAGGTTGGTGTCCTCGGGAATCTCGAACCAGTGCCGCGCGAAGAAGAGGCCGAGCACATCCGGGGCGCCCATGACGTTCTCGTATTCCCCGGCGAACCACTCGGGCAGGAAGCGGATGCGGGAGATCCGGACCTGCTCGGGCTGCTTGATCACGTGGCGGCTCGACGGGTGATGCACCATCGCCGTGCCGGTCCGCACCGCCTGCTGGCCGCTCTCGGTCTCGTGGAGAAAATGGCCGTCGCGAACCAGGAAGATCTCGGTGTAATGGCTGGGCGGGAATTCGTAGTCGTCGACCAGGAAGAAATCGGTCAGCCGAATGGGCCAGCGCCCGAGATTCTCGATCCGGTTGTCCTTGATGGGCTGTCGCTTGGAAAACAATGCCATCGCTTCAGTCGATGTGGCTCCTCCTCGCAGCGGTGCCGGTCGGAGTTGGCGCGATCAGTCGCCCGGGTAGCGAACCGCGACGAGCAGCAAACCGTCTGCGGGCGCACAATACGGCGCTTTTTCCGATCCGCTAACGCCTTTTGATAGTGACACGATGTCGTCGATCGGGAGTTTTCCCTGGGCCGCGCGCACCGCGGAGCCGACCAGAAACCTGACCATCTTGTAGAGAAAACCCTCCCCGGTGAAGGTGATCTCGAGCCAGTCTTCGCCCGAGTCGGTGACGATCTCGAAGATCTCGCGCACGGTGTCGCGATCCTCGTCCTTGCCGTCGCCCCGATTGGCGGAAAAGGCGCGGAAGTCGTGGCGCCCGCGGAAACAATCGAGCGCCGCCTCGAGTTTCTTCCGATCTCCCAGGCGCGGCACGTGCCAGGCCAGGCCCGCCTCCAGTGGCGGCAGCACCGACCCGGTCCAGATCCGGTAGCGGTAGGTCTTGGCCACCGCGCTGAAGCGGGCGTGGAAGTCCGGCTCGACCTCGGCGCTGTCCATGATGCGGATGCTGGCGGGCAACTTCGTGTTCAGCGCGCGCAACCAGGCGCCGGCATCGAGCGAGGCTTCGGCGGGAGCGTCGAAATGCGCCACCTGTCCGATGGCGGAGACCCCGGCGTCGGTGCGGCCGGAGCCCTGGACCGTGGCGATGCCGGGATGAATCGCCCGCAGCGCGGCGAGCAGCTGGTCCTGGACCGTCTCACCACCGACCTGGCTCTGCCAACCCGCCCAGGGGCGCCCGTCGTAGGCGACCGTCAGGCGAAAGCGGCGTTCGTTGGTTGAAGCGGCGTCGTCCATCAAAGAATCCTCCACGTCTTCTTTCTGTTCCTCGGGGACTGAGGTGCTTTCAGAAAATGGGAATAGGAAGAAGAGTGGTTAGTCGTCCCAGTCCTCCTCTTCCCACTCGTCATCGATCACCCCGCCGGATTTGGCGTCGAGATACTCCTGCAGGATTTCCATCGCCGCCGCCTGGTCGATGCGGTCGCGGCTGTTCTTTTCCGTGCGTCCGGCGGCGTGCAGCTTTTCCATCGCGGCCACGGTGGAGAGGCGCTCGTCCACCTCGACGATCTCGACCGACTCGGCCAGGAGAGGGCGAAGCTTCTTCGCGAACCTCCGCACTTTCTCCACCGCCGTTCCCTCGCTGCCGTCCATGCGCAGCGGCAGGCCCATCACGATGGTGCCGACGCCGCGTTCCTCCGCCAGTTCCGCGATCCGCGCCACCGCCTGCTTCTTGTCCTGTCCGGGAACCGTTTCCAGCGGGTGCGCCAGCATCCCGAGTTCGTCGCTGAGGGCGAGCCCGATCCGGGCTTCGCCATAGTCGATCGCCAGGACGCGGGACTGCCGGGGCGGATTCATGGGCGGGGATGGACCGGCGATCTACCGCAGTTCCGGCGGCAGCTTCTCCACGATCTTCTTCACCTTGTCGACCTCGTCCTTGTCGGCCACGAGAATGGCGTCCTCGGTCTCCACCACCACCAGGTCGTGCACCCCGATGAGGCCGATCTTCTTGCCGGTCGAGCCGAAGACCACGTTGTTGAAGCACTCGATCATGGTGACATCGCCGCGGGACGCGTTCGCCCCCTCGCTCTGGTCCAGGTATTTGCCGATCGAGATCCAGCTGCCCACGTCGTCCCAGCCGATGTCGGCCTCGATGTTGAGCACCCGGGCGGCCTTTTCCATCAGGGCGTAGTCGATGGAGATCTTCGTCAGCCGGGGAAACTGGCTCGCCATGGCGGCGTCGAAATCCCGCGCCTTGCGCATCTCGGTGATGAAATCCGCCAGCTCGGGGCAGCTCCGGCTCAGCTCGCGGATCACCGTCGGCACCGTCCAGATGAAGATGCCGGCGTTCCAGGCGTAGTTGCCCGTGGCGAGGTATTCCTCGGCCAGTTCGGCGTCGGGTTTCTCGCGAAAGCGGGCGACCTCGTGGACGGAGATCGCGTTCCGGTATCCCGCCAGGGTGGCGCGCGGCCCGCGCTCGATGTAGCCGTAGCTCGGGCAGGCCCAGGTCGGCTTGATGCCCAGCGTCACCAGCGCCTCGGAAGCCACCGCCGCCTCCACCGCCGCGCCGATGATTTCGCGAAAGCCCTCCTCGTCGCGGATCAGCTGGTCGGCGGGAATGATGACCATGGCCGCCTCCGGCGATCTCCGCGCCACCGCCGCGATTCCCAGCGCGATGGCCGGCGCCGTGTCCCGCTTCTCCGGTTCGGCGATGACGTTTTCCGCCGGAACCTCCGGGAGCACCTCCCGCACCGCCTCCGCCTGGATGGCGTTGGTCAGGACGATGAGATTCTCCGGCGGGATGATGCCCTCGAGCCGGTGGGCGGCCTTTTCCAGGAGCGTCTCGTCGTCGAACAGCTCCAGCAATTGCTTCGGTTTGCGGTCGCGGCTCAGCGGCCAGAATCGGGTGCCGCTGCCACCGGCGAGAATGAGACCGTAGACGGGTGTTTCAGCCATGAGAGAGAAGGGGTGGTCGGAGGAATCTCGGAAAACCCAACAAAGAACCGGCAACTTCGGCGGCAAAGCGACAAAAATCTGACATTTCCCCGTTTCGACTCCGGGAAAAACCCACGACCCCGCCCTCGGCGATCGGGGAAATCGGCCATTCGCCCCGAGGGTTCCCGACCCCGGGACGTCGGCCCGTCAATCCGGCAGCGTCCCCAGCGCCGCGATGACCTGGGCGGACTCGATCCCGTCCATGGGGCGCTCCTCGATCCGTTGCCGGTAATCCGCGTCCGCGAGCACCCCCGGGTGGCCCGAGAGCACCACCCGGCAATTCTCCTGCCTCGGCCGCCAGTGGTAGGGATTGGTCGGCCCGAACAGCACCACCTGCGGCACCCCGAAAGCCGCCGCCAGGTGCATCGCGGCCGTGTCCACCCCCAGCGCGCAGGTGGCGCGGGACACGATCGCCGCCGTCTCCAGCAGATCCGTCTTTCCCGCCAGCATCACCGGCGTCCGCACCGCCGGCATCGACTCCAGCGCCTGGAGAATCGCTTCCAGGTGCCGCCGCTCGTGGGCATCCGTGCCCCCGGTGAGGACGCAGGGCAACTGCCGCGGACCGGTGCCGCATTCGCGAATCACCTCCGCCCACCGCTCCGGGCGCCAGTACTTCTCCGCCTTCGCGGTGCCCGGATGGATCAGGGCGAACCGCCCGTCGATGCCGCGCTCGGCCAGCAGCCCGTCCACCCGCTCCCGCACCGGGCCCGGAATCGCCAGCGACGGCGTGGCCGGCCCCGGCGACGACGACGAAGCCGGCGGAATGCCGATCGCGTCCAGCAGCGCGCCCAGGTGATCGATGGTGTGAAACGCCCGCAGCTTCGCCCCGCTGAGATCCGTGTAGACCCGTTCCCGCCAGAAACCGCGGGCGCGTTTCTCGTAGGTGGCGCGGACCGCGGACCGGCTCAGCCAGGTCAGGAACACGCTGCGATCCGAACCGTTGAAATCCAGCACCGTGTCGTAGCGATCGCCGACCACGCTCGACCAGACGGCGAGATTCGGATGCCGGTAGCGGTAGTTGAGATGCCGGTCGATCCACGGAATCGCCGGCGCCAGCTGCCCCGCCGCGCCCATCGTCAGCAGCGTGATCTCCGCCCCCGGCCGCGCCTCGCGCAGCCGGCGCAGCGCCGGCGCCGTGAGGACCAGGTCCCCGATGCGCTTCATCTGGATGGCGAGGATGCGTTCCATGCAAAAAGCCGTGAATCAAAGAGGGCGCGAAGGTAGCACACCGCCCCGCCCCGGCCAGCTTCGGGTTTTCGATCCGGAACGCCGGCCGAGCCCGATTCATCGAGCGCGCGGCACCGTTTCCCTGGGACCCGCGCGTCGGGAACCACCTGCCCCGGGACGGAAAAACCGCCTCCCGCCCCCTCGGGCCCTTCAGAGGGGGAGCCCGATTCGGCCCATGCAACAGGGTTGAGTCGCCGACCCAACCCTGTTGAATGGACCGCCCAGCCCGGTTGACGGCCTGTTTCCCCCTGAGCGAGCCACCATCAGGTCCCTGGCTCCGTTCGTTGATCTTTTGGATATACGAACCATGTGATATCACCGGGCCGCGTCTCGGATATCGGTCCGGAAACCGTTCCGGAAGATCAATCAAGCCGAAAGAAATTTCACGCCCCGAGATCCCGCCCAAAAAGCGCCGGAAATCCTTGACGCGAAGGGGGATAACGCTCACTCTTTTTAAGCCTGCTGACTCGATTTCGCCAGCGTGATATCGATATCTAGATGGGTAAATTAATACTGTTCGTCCCAGAAAAGGCTGCTGATCGAGAGTGCGTCGAGAATTTTCGGAAGATGAAGGACAAGGTTTTCACTCTTTGGGTACGGCTGCTCCATTTCGTCTATTCCTTTATTTGTCGCTATATTTTGCGAAACTCGAGTTTGAGTAAGCAAAAGATGATTCCCATCGGAGCAACTCTCGAAGATGCAATTGCTTTATATGGCAATCCGATTGAAGAAGAACCCAGTGAAGAGGCCCCGGGCGAGATCAGCTACGCTTTTGACCTCATCTTTCACGAAGTTGTCGTTGGAATATCTGAGGACAGAATCACAAGCGTCACCTACTGGACGGGTCCTGAGGATGCTGATCCGGACAATGATCTTCGTGCGGTGCTCGATGCATACGCTGAAGGAATGAAATGGAGCGAACTTACTCCCGGCTACTCCGCCGTTCGAAGTGATGGTAGGCGTCGAGTGAATTTCAGTGCCGTCCCGGCGATAGGTGTGATGGAAGTGGATTACTCGGGATTTCGCGATGAAGATTCGGAGGCCGGAGGAGAAGAATCGAAATCCGATTGAATACGGCCACACGAAACCGGACGAACAAGGCGAGGCAGGTTGCCTCACTGTATGGGGCCGCCGCCCTCCGCCGCTTTCACTGAGG
>JAUIGT010000399.1 GCA_030432615.1 Verrucomicrobiia bacterium | reverse complement strand
TACCTTCCCTCAGCGCGCCTCGCCCCGAGAACCGAGGGACTCGCAAATCGTCCAGATCTTATTTGAATCCGGTATAAGGCTCTCTCCCGCCTGCTGAAAGGAGGAACCGATGGAAGCCGACTCGGCGCGGGGCGCCGCTCCCGAAACTTCTCCCGTTGCGAACGATCCCGGAGCGCCAAGTCCTGCGTCCTCGGGTGTGGGGAAGATCGTTTCGCGGTGGAAGACCACCCCGCTCCCGGGGCGGGGGCATCGGTCCTGGCGCGACGACGGGGCGGCGGGCTGGTTGGGCTTCGCGGGCGTGGTCGGGCAACTGGCGCTGGTAACGGGCGTGCTCCTGTGGCTGCAACTCGAATCGGCGCGCGGCCTGACCCGTCCGGTGGAGGCCTGGTGGAATGCGTTCGATCCCCGGGGGGCCGGGCTGATCTCGCTCCTGGCACTGGGGTTCGTGGGGCACGCGCTGCTGCCGATGCGGTGGCGCATGCCGGCTTCGCTGGGGCTCTCGCTGACGGGAATCGTGCTGATTCTCGGCACCCACGCGGGGATGCTGGTGATCCTGTTCGGCCTCGGACTGCTGGGCCTGTGTCACCTGCCGGTGGCGTTCGCCTGGCGGGTGGCGCTGGTGTTGGCGGCGGGATCGATCCTGGCGCTGGTGCGGGGCGGGGTGGTGGAGGCGACGGGCATCCCGCCGGTGGTGCTGCCGGTGCTGGCTTCGCTCTTCATGTTCCGCCTGATCATCTACCTCTACGACCTGCGCCACGAGCGCGCCGGGGTGACGCCCTGGCAGCGGCTGAGCTACTTTTTCCTGGCGCCGAACGTGTGTTTTCCCCTCTTCCCGGTGGTGGACTACACGACCTTTCTCCGCACCTGGTACGACGGGCCGGAACTGAGGATCTACCAGAAAGGGGTGCGCTGGATGTCGCGGGGCGTGGTCCACCTGGTGCTCTACCGGGTGATCTATCATCATCTCGCCCCGGGGGTGGAGGAGGTGCGGGATCTGCCCGGGGTGGCCCTGTTCGTGGTCTCCAGCTACCTGCTCTACCTGCGCATCTCGGGACAGTTCCACTTGATCATCGGGCTGCTCTGCCTCTTCGGGTTCAACCTGCCGGAGACGCATCACCGCTACCTGCTGGCGAGCGGGTTCAGCGACTACTGGCGGCGGATCAACATCTACTGGAAGGATTTCATGATGAAGGTGGTGTTCTACCCGGCCTACATGCGCTTCAAGGGGCTGGGCATGGCGGGCGCGGTGGCGCTGGGCACGGCGCTGGTGTTCCTGGCGACGTGGTTCCTCCACGGTTACCAGTGGTTCTGGCTGCGGGGCACGGTGCCGTTCTCCCTGGTGGACGGGCTGTTCTGGACCTTCTTTGCGGTGTTCGTGATCATCAACGCGGTGCACGAGGTGCGGCGGAAAAAGGCGCCCGCCCGGCAGGCGGCGGGAGGGGGCTCGGGCAGGGCGTTCGATTTTCCCGCGGCGGCGAAGCGCTCGGTGCAGACGGGCGCGATGTTTCTCCTCATCTGCCTGCTGTTCAGTTTCTGGCAGAGTGAAACCATCGAGCGGTTCACCGGGATGATGACCCAGGCGACCAAGGCGACGCCGGCGGAGGTGCTGACGCTGCTCGGTCTGGTGTTTTTGGCGCTGGCGATCGGGGTGCTGATTCCGTGGGCGAAACACCTCGCGGCTCCCCGCTTTGCCGGAGCCGGGGAGCGCGCGTGGTGGCCGGCCTTCGCCACGGTGGCGCCGCTGGGCCTGGTGGTGCTGGCGGGCAGCGAGGGTTTCCGAAAATCGGTTGATGGTCGCGCGGGGGAATGGCTGGCTTCGATCCGGGCGACTTCGCTCAATGAACGGGATCAGCGGCGACTGGAGCGCGGCTATTACGAGGGACTGCTGGGCGGGGATTCCTTCGGCTCGCCGCTCTGGGAGGTGCGGCTGGAACAGAAGCCGGGCTGGCAACCGATGGATGCCTCGGGCATGAGCCAGATGACGGGCGACCTGCTGCATCACGAACTGGTCCCGTCGCAGGACACCATGATCAACGGGGTGCGCTGGGTGACGAACCGGTGGGGCATGCACGATCACGACTCCTACACGCGGGAGAAACCGCGGGGCGTGTATCGCATCGCGATGCTGAGCGCGTCCTACGGGGCGGGCTATGGAATGCCGGTGGAGGCGACCTTCGAGAACGTGGTGGAGGAGGCCTTGAACCGGCACCCGGGGCTGACGGCGGACCGGATCGAGATCCTGAATTTCTCGGTGCCGGGCTACACGCTCATCGAGTTCGTGGCCTTCCTGGAGACGCGGATCGCGGCTTTCGAGCCGGATGCCTTCCACCTTGTGACCCACAGCAAGGAGGGGCCGAGGACCCTGGGCACGTTGGCCCGGCGAATTCGCGAGGGGGTGCCGCTGGTGTATCCGTTCCTCCTCGAGATCCCGGAAAGGGCGGAGTTGCCGGAGAATCCGAGCGACCAGGATCTGCGGCGCATCTCGCGGTATCGCGACGAGATCGAGGAATGGGGTTATGGGCGGATGGTGGATTTCTGTCATCGCCACGGCATGACGCCGGTATGGATTCACCTGCCGGTAACGGACGAGGAGGTCGATGGTGAGGCCCGGGCCCGGCAGCGCGACCGGGCGGGGGAGGCGGGATTCATTCCCCTGCTGCTGGAGCGTCCCTACGGCGAAGGCGACCCGTCGGAGATCTGGATCTCCAACGACGATCGCCATCCCAACGAGGAGGGCCACCGCCGCATCGCCGCGAACCTGCTGGAGGTGTTGCGGGCGAACGCCGCGGAAATCGGATTGCCGGTCGAGGAGGAATCGACAGGGACGAAGCGCTGAGGGGACGATCGGAGGGGTGTCGGAACTATCCCATCAATCCCGCTCCGGCTCGTTGTCGCCCTTGAGGAACTCGGCGTTCTTGAGGAGCGGGCCGAGGGCGATGAGGCGACGGCGGTCGTGGATGCCGAGTTTGCGGTAGATGGACTCGACCTGTTTCTTCACGGTGCCCGTGCTCTTTCCGAGTTTGGCGGCGATCTCGCTGTTGGACTGCCCCTCGAGCATGCGCTCGGCGACCGCCTTCTCGGCGGTGCTCAGATTGCAGTATTGGCCGAGCAGCGCCGGGGTGAGCTTGTCGGGATCGGGCTCCTGGCTGTCGCGTTCGAATCGGACGAGAAAGGCGGGCGCGGACATGGGCTCGTCCTGGGGCAGGATGCGCTCGATGACGGCGCTGAAGGAGGCATCACGGGGATGGGTGACGGTGACGCTTTCGAGCGGGGGTGGTCCGGCGTTGGTGGAGGTGGCGTCATCGACCGCGCGAGCGAGTGTGACGCAACGGTCCCGGATATCGTCCGGCAACGCCGCGAGTGAAAGATTCTCCGTGCTGGAATGGGCGGGTTCGGGAGCATTCCAGTCGAGGCAGGCCTGGCGGGCGGGATCGTTGATGTGACTGATTCCTCCCTCCCAGGAAACCACGGCGACGGGAAGGGGGAGCCGGGTCAGGAGGGCGGCGAGGCTCATGGTGGTCGCCTGGCCGGCCTGGATCTTGGCGACGCGACGAAAGGCGATTTCCAGGTGAGGGTAAAGCCGTTCGAAGAGTTTCATTTCCTCGGCGGTGAAATCGCCCTGTTCCTCGCGCCGGTTGACGGAGAACATGCCGATGAGCCTTTCCCCTCCTTCTTCTCGGAAGACAATGCCCACGGAATAGAGCCAGTCATCCGGGACCATGAATTCCAGGTAGTAGGGATGAATCTTGATCTCTTCGGCCGGCATGATGTCGGTGACGCGAATGATGTGCAATTCCGGCCGTTCCACGAGCAGGTAGAGCATGGGATGGGAGGCCATGTTTCGCGCCCACCAATCGGAATCACGAGGTGGGGCCGGTTTCCCCCGCTTGATGATCATGGGTTCGCTGCCCTGGAAGGCGAACGCGGCTACGATGAAGTGGTTCTCGAAGCAGCGGTGAAGCAATTGGCGTCCCGCTTTCCAGAGCGACTGCCCGTCGATGGCGGCGTGCAGGGCGAGCAGGTGTTTCTCGGGGAGCTCTCTGGGTAATTTCCTAGACATGGGGCCAGTCCTTCCGCACCAGGCGACACCATGGATCATGGCGAGAACCGAAGGAGACGCAAACGGGCAAGCAGAGAATACGCCCAACGGCGTATGGACGGAAGTTTGGCGCCAAGGCATTCTCGCCAAGCTGTCTCGTTCACCAATCGAAATCTTGAAAGGATCGCCATGAAGAAGCCTACGGACCGTGATGCCAAAGCCTGTTGGACAGGAACGAAGAGAAGGATGAAAAGTTGCCTGTCCTTCGGCATGATGGCGATCGCGGCGATGGTTCTCGAGACATCGGCGATTTCGCCGGAGGTCGTCATCCTGGAGGAGGCGCCGCCATTGGGTGGGGGATCGTCTCCGTTGGGACAGGTGGGAAAATCCGTGGCGGTGAATCAGCAGTGGATTCTCGCGGGGCAGCCGGCGCTCACGCAGATCATCAATTCGAACGACGGTGCGGTGTTGGTCTATCGGGCGAGTGACGGCCAACATGTCTCCACCCTGTTCCCCTCGACCATCGTGCCGGATGCCGAGTTCGGAACCAGCGTCGCGCTTTGTGACGATCTCGCGGTGATCGGTGCGCCCGGAGAAAGTGCAGGGAACGGAACGGTCTATGTCTTCAACCTGCGAACGGGGAAGGAACTGTCCCGCATTCTCTCACCGGTGGCATCGGGAGGATTCGGGTTGTCGGTGGCGGCCTCGGGGCGGAAAGCGGTGATCGGCGCCCCATTCGCGAATACGGACGAGGGTCGGGCCTACGTCATCGATCTCGCGGAGATCGCGGCCGGGAACGGGCCCTCCCTGGTTCCGCTCGTGGCGATGGACGGGGAAATGAATGACGGTTTCGGGCAGTCGGTGGCGCTCTACGACTCCCTCGTTCTCGTCGGGGCGCCCGGCGACGATTCCGCGCAGGGATCGGCCTACGTCTTTTCCACGGATGGCACGCTGATCGAGAAGATTTCCATGGGTGGAAACGGCGCCGCGGGTGACCTGTTCGGTTTCTCCGTGGCGCTGAGCGGTTCCCGCGCCCTGATCGGGGCGCCGGGAACCGCGGGGGCGAGCGGGGCCGCGCACGTTTTCGAGATTCGTGGAGGCTTCGGCCGCTTCGTCACGACGACGACAGAGAGTCCCGCCGCCGGCGACGGGTTCGGCTGGCAAGTGGCGATGCGCGAGGATGTGCTGCTGGTGAGCAAGGTGGGACTGCCCCTCGGTTCGGCGGGAGGTGAGGTGCTCCTCTTCTCCCGGACCGGGGAACGGCTTGGTCGATTGCTGGGGACGAAGGCGACGGACTTCTCGAATGATCAATTCGGCTTCAGCACGGCGGTTAGCGGGGATCGCGTGGTCATCGGGGCTCCCGCGACCGAAGGCGGAGAAGGCGTGGCCTATTTCTACCCCCTGATTTCCGGTCCCGAGCCCGGATTTCGCGAGGCCACTACGAAGCAGTCCGCTCCCGGGATCTACGAGGCGAATTTGCGTCGTTTCGGGGATGCCTGTCTCAATCCCACGAACCACAACGTTTCCTTCTGCGCCAACCTGGTCGGGCGGGGAGCCACCCGGGGCAGAAACAAGGCGATCTTCGGTGAGGTCGATTTCGGAGGGCAGCGGTTCGTCTCCCAGTCGAGGAATCCCGATTCGACGGATTTCTTGCTCCTGCTTTCCCTCGCTCGTCCCAACGCCAATCACGCAACGGCATTGTTTTTCGAGGGCCGGGCGCCGCGTGGTGGTTTCGAGATCCTTCGCTTCGATGGAACGAGTGTGGTCGGGGTGCATGGGGTCGGCATGGAGTTGTCCTTCATCAACAATGCAAAGGTCGGGCGTTACCTCCATCGCAAGCATTCCGCGAGCTCGAATCACTTTGTGACCTCGATTCAATTGCAGCGCAGCCGATCCACCGGGGTGAGTGCCGCCAACGACACCATGGCTCTGGTCCTTGATCTGGATGGATCGACTACGCG
>JAUIGT010000398.1 GCA_030432615.1 Verrucomicrobiia bacterium | reverse complement strand
AGGAGGTTGTTGGCGGATTCCCAGGGACCGGGACATTCCTCGAAAGACAGCCCTTGGCATTCGCGGGGTATCGGTTCCTCGCAAGATGCGGTGGATGGACCTGCGGCCCCCCGAAGTCCTCTCCTTCTATCAACTCGTCGCGCTTTGTCTAGGCTATTTGCGCGGGGAATGGTGCGATTGGCGCAAGGAACGGTCCGGAAAATGGGCCAAGGCTTGATACGGAAACCTCCTCACCTGTCCCGGCCCCGGGGCTTACCGCAATCGAAAAACCCCGACGAGCTCTCGTTCGTTCACGGATTGTCGGGTGAGGAAAGTGGCAACGCGTGAGCCTCCTCTTCCATCGAACGGCGCAGGTCGACCAGGGCCTGGTCGAAACTGTTTACCCTTACGAGGCCAAGTCGCGGGTATTCGAGGTCGAGGATCAGGTAGACGGAGAGAGCCAGTACTGCGGAAAAACCGATGATGTGCATCCGGCTTTGGCGTCGTGCCTTGGCCATGCCGTATCCGGAATAACGCCGACAATTCTCCTGTCGTGCCCCGCAGGTGAAAACGGTGATCGATCCCCGATCCCATCCGGACGAATCAAACCACCCCGCCAGCATTGACCGGATCTCATCCTGGTTGCCCTCCCTCGGTCGGAGAGGACCAGGGTGGGCGACCGTCAGAACGGAATCATCGAGCGCATCATCTTGCTCTGCGCTTCCTGCATGCGCACCTGTTGCGCCATCGGGCTGTCATACCAGCTGGAGAACGGCGAGGAAGCGTAGGGGGAAGATGGAGAGCCGGACCCGGAATACCCATCGCCCGAGGCACAGCTGGACAGGGTGATCGCGGCGGTGGCGAGGAGGGCCAGGGAGAAGTTTCGAAGGCATTTCATGGCGTCGAAGGGGCAGAATGGTTTCTCGCGAAAGGAAGGCTTCATTTTCCTGATCCGGGAAGGGAGGAATTCAGGTGGTAGAGCTTCTGGAGGACGTTTTCCCCCTCGCTCTTCATGAGGTGTTCGTTGAAAACTTCGGCCTCCGCCCGATCGATGCCGCCATCGTCGTTGGCGTCGAACGCATTGATCAAATCGTCGAAAGAACGGTTCCTGGCGGCGAAACGCTCCAGTTCGTCCGGGGTGACATACCCGTCGTCATCGAGATCGCGCGCATCGAAGCGCGCTTTCGGGAAGTGGGGATCGACGGTCTGGTATTCCGCGTAGGAGATCTTTCCGTCGCCGTCCGGGTCACCGTTGGCGTAGATCGCGGTCTGGAGAGCCTGCCGAACCTCGTCCGCGGATAGCTTGCCGTCACCGTCCTTGTCGGAGGCGGCGAAATTGTCCGGCTGACTGGCACATCCTCCGATCAGCAGAAGAAGCGGGGCTGCAAGAAGGATCGGCTTCGCCAGAGCGAGAGGAAAAACCGAAGTTTCTCCGGCGTGCATTCTATTCGTGGCGGTAGGAAACAGTGGAGAGGGCATGGAAGTCTCGGGTGTGGTAGGCAAGGACGTGAACGATCGGCTCATCCTGCGAGTTCTGTCCCGGGTTCTACCAAGTGGAGCCTGATCTGGCAAAGGAAAATCAAGGGCTTTGCCCATTTCGGGACGCCGGATTGAGGGACTCGTGAAGACGAAGACGGAGCCGAACGCCAAGCCTGCCGATCCCACATCGAGCCGGATCGTCGTTTGCGGGAGTGCCCCGCGTCCTCCTCGCCTCTCGCCCCGGAAATGGGATGAGCGAAAGGCACGTTCCGTGCCCGGGACATCCTCACCGGGGAGGTTGAAGCGTCCCGGGCTCAGGCGATCAATTCGGGAATCGCCTTGCCGTTGTTGACGATGTGGGTGGGTCGGCCATTGAAGTCGTTGATGGTGGTCTTCTGGTAGTCGATCCCGAGGTGGTGGTAGATGGTGGCCAGGTAGTCGTGGGGGCCGCAGGGGCGCTCGACGACGTCCTCGCCGCGCTTGTCGGTGGCGCCGATCACCGCCCCGGTCTGGATGCCTCCACCGGCCCAGATGTTGGAGAAGGCGCGGGGCCAGTGGTCGCGACCGGGCTGGAGGGTGCCGGTGGGACCGCTGGCGTTGCCGGCGCCGGTGCTGCGGTCGTACTTGATCTTGGGCGTGCGCCCGAACTCGCCGGTGACGACGACGAGGACGCGGCGGTCCAGGCCGCGGGCGTAGACGTCCTCGATGAGGGCGGAGACGGCACGGTCGTAGTTGGGCATCCGGAAACGGAGGGCCTCGAACTGGTGCTGGTTGACGGCGTGGTCGTCCCAGTTGTTGACCCGGCCGCAGAGCGGGCCGCTCAGGGTGCTGGTGACGACATCGACCCCGGCCTCGACGAGGCGACGGGCGAGGAGGAGTTGCTGGCCCCAGCGGTTGCGTCCGTAGCGGTCGCGAATCTTGGGATCCTCCTTGGAGAGATCGAAGGCGTCGCGGGTGGCCGGGTTGGTCATCAGGGACATGGCCTGGGCCTCGAACTCGTCGAGGGCGCCGAGTTCGTTCTCGGTGTCGAAGGCGCGCTCCAGCTTGTCGAGACTCTGGCGCAGGGCGAGCCGGTTGCTGAGGCGTCGCGTCTCGGCGGGATCGGTGATGCCGATGTTGGGCACCTCGAAATCGGGACGATTCGGGTCGCCGGTGATGCTGAACGGCGAGTAGGCGTTGCCGAGGTAGGCGGGGCCGCTGTAGTTGGCGGGCGCCGGGTTGACCCCGACATAGTGGGGAAGGCTGCTGATCTCGTCGGCCTCCCGGGAACGGAGGTAGTTCGCGACCGACATCCAGTCGGGCAGCTTCGGCTTCGGCTTGTCGCGGGTGTCGGGATCGCCGGAGAACATCTGCATGGAACCGGCCGGGTGACCGCCCGCCCCCTGGTGCATGGAACGCAGGATGGTGAACTTGTCGGCGATCTTCGCCTGCATCGGCATCAGCTCGGTGATGCGGGTGCCGGGGATCTTCGTCGAGATCTCCTTGAAGGGGCCGCTGTATTCGCTGCCGCTGTCGGGCTTGGGATCGTAGGAATCGACGTGAGACAGCCCGCCGGGTAGCCAGACCAGGATGATGGCGGTCTTTTCCGAATCCGGCTTGGTGGCGTTCTCGGCGCGCAGGCGCATCAGGCTCGAAAGCCCGAGCGTGCCCATGCCGGCGAGCCCGATCTGCATGAAGCCGCGCCGATCGAGCGGACCGGCGCAGCGGTGCGGGGAGGAGGAGGGAGTCAGGATGGATGACATGAGATCAGGTCGGGTGACGATTTGGCTGAGAAAGGAAAGGAAAAAAGGAATTACCGCATTCCGAAGGCGACGAGTTCCTTGCCGTCGTTACCGTTCCAGACGCGGAGTAAGCTGTCCTCGCCGCCGGCGACGATCAGCTCCCCGTCTGCGGTACTGGCGGCGGCCTGCATGAAATCGGGGAGACCGGAGATGGAACGGACCTGGGCGCCGGCGTCGGTGACGATGCGGACGAGGTTGTCGCCCGCCGAGGTGACGATCTTGTCGGTGGCGCCGATGAACTGCAGCGAGGTGACCTCCTTGGTCCAGCCCTCGATCTTCTTCTTCCGCTCGCCCATGGTCAGGTCCCAGGAATTGACCACGCCGTCGGCTCCGGCGGTGGCGAGAACGCGCCCATCGGAGCGGAAGGCGACGTCGTTGACGTAGTGGGTGTGTCCCTCGAAGAGATGGACTTCCTTGCCCGAGGCGACATCGGTGATCCGGGCGATCTTGTCGGCGGCGCCGGAAGCGAGCTGCGTGCCGTCGGGAGAAAAGGCGAGGCTGATGACGCTGTCGGCGTGGCGTTCCTTCCAGGTGGCGGTGGCTTTGCCGGACGCGAGATCGAAGAGGGTGATGTCGCCGGATCGAGAGGGTTCACCGCTGCCGGTGGCGAGGGTTTTTCCGTCCGGGCTGAATGTCACCGCGTTGACCCGGTCGGCAAAGAGGTCGGGCTGGGCTTCGCCGCCGAGGATACGTTCGAGTTCCCAGGTCGGCGCCGGTGCGGTTAGGAGGGCGCCGGAGTCGTCACGGCAGAAGACGAAGGAGCCATCGGCGGCGGCCCGCAGGCAGCCGGCGTCCGTGGCCGGTCCCTTCGCCGTTTCCAGCGGAACGCCGGTGGCCACGGCCCAGGTGCGGATCGTGCCGTCCTCCCACCCGGCGGCGAGGCGGGCGGAGTCCTTCGAGAACGCGACCGCGATCGTCTTCCCGGCGACGGCGGTGGCCTCCTTCTTCGCGATGGCCAGCTCGGTGGCGGCATCGGTCTCGCGTTTCTTCGCGGCCTCGCCGGCGGCCTTGGCCTCGGCGATCTGGCGGGCGTAGTCGGCCTGGGCGTCGGTGATCTTCTTCTGCTTCGCCTCGGCATCGACGATGTTGCTCCGGAAAGCGGCGAGCGCGGCCTCGGCATCGTTTTCCTTCGTTTCCGCGGCCTGCAGGGCGACCTTGGCTTTTTCCAGGGCCGATTCGAGGGCGGCCTCGCTCTGGCCCTCCGGCGGATTCTTCCGCGCGGCCTCGGCTTCGGCGACGGCTTTCTCGGCGGCGACGCGGGCCTCCGTGAGCGGGGGAATGGCCTTCTCGGCCTCGGGAAGTTTCTTGTTCATCGCGACCACGGCGTCCTTGGCCTTGGCGAGCAGATCGACAAGGGCCTTGTCGCGGGCCTCGATCGCAGCGGTGTGCGCAGCCTGGTAGGATTGCTCGAGTTTCTCGCAGTCGATGGTCCGTTCCAGCCCGGCGATCCGATTCGCGAGTTCCGGAGTGCCGCGCAGGTCGGCGAGTTGCTCGCCCTTGGCCGCGTCCCAGACGATGACCCGCCCGTCGGCGGTGCCGGTCGCGAGGCGGGTGCCATCGGGGGAGAAGGCGACGCTGAGGGCGGAGATGGCGATTTCCCGGACGACCTTTCCCTCGTCGAGATTCCGGAGGCGAACCTTGCCGTCGTTTCGGCAGACGGCGACCTGCCGTCCGGAGTCGGCAGCGATCCCGGTGATGGGTGCCTCATGATCCTGGAACACCTTGGGCGCAGCGAGAGGTTGGCCGGCTTCGGGGAGCGTCCAGGTGGCGAGGCGGTGATCGGCCAGCGCAGCGACGAGGTTCCTGCCGTCGCCACTCCAGGTCAGCGAGGCGATCGCTCCCGCGTCGGTGTTCCGAGCGAGGAGCGCCCCATCATCGATACTCCAGACGGCGAGATCGCCACCGGCGGAGAAAACGGCGACGCGGGTTCCGTCGGGCGAGATGGCGAGGAGCGGATCCTTGCCGACCAGGGCCATCTCGACGCGGCGAAGGATCTTTCCGGACGCGGCATCGAGCAGGAAAAGTCCACCCGTTTCGTCGGCGGCGACGATGCGGCTGCCATCGGGGAACAGTGCCGAGGCGACGGCAGCGGCACCGGGATTGGCGGGTCGGGCGATCGCGGAAGCTTGCCGCTTCTTCCAGATCTTCACCTCCCGGTAGCTTCCCGAGGCGATGCGCTCTCCGTCGGGACCGAAGGCGAGCGAATTGACCAGCGCGCGATGCGCGGAGCCGTCGGGAGCGTCCCCGATGCCGCTCACCAGCCGCTGCTCGGCGAGATCGTAGAGAAAGACCTGGTTGCCACGGCCGCAGGCGACGAAGCGGCCGTCCTCGGTCATGGTGACGGCGTAGATGGGATCGACCTCGGCGGCGAGCGCCTGCCAGGCGACCTGGCGGATCTCCCGCTCCGACGATTTCGCGCCCTCGTCGATCCACTGCCGCAACCTTGCGATCTCGCCCTCGGTCAGGTTGCGGGCGCCGGTCTTGTTCTTGCTCGGCGGCATCTCGATGGACTCCGAATGCACCGAAGCCTCGACCAGAAGGCTCTCGCCGCTCTTGCCGGGAATGATGGCGGGCCCGGAGTCGCCCCCCTTGATCATCAGCTCCGGCGTCTCCATGTTCAGCCCCGCCTTGGTGGTGGTCTTGTTGTGGCAGGAGATGCAGTTCGCTTTGAGAAACGGATACACATCCCGATAGAAATCGAGATCGCCCGCCGCGAATCCGGTGCCTGAGGCGAGGAATCCTATCGCTGTGACAATGGAGC
>JAUIGT010000397.1 GCA_030432615.1 Verrucomicrobiia bacterium | reverse complement strand
CAAGGCGCACGGACTGGCGGCGACAAGGACGACCATCGCCCGGTAGAACGCGTCCCCGAACGGCTCGCTGAGCAGGACAAGTCCGAAGGCGAGGACTCCGGCGACGCTGAGGATCACGCCGGGGACATAGAAGTTGCGGCTCTCGAGGTTCTCGTTGAACCAGTGCCGGGTCACGATCTCCGAGGGCAGGTGCCGGCCTGCCAGCTCGGCCCGGTCCCGGAGATAGCCGTCCACCATTTCCTGGAGATAGCTGAAAGCGATCTGGGCGCCGTTGGAGCGCCGTCCGTCGAGGAGAACCTGGATCGGCGCGGTTTCGCCGGCGGCGAGCTTGCGGGAAAAGTCGTCGGGTATGCTCACCGCGATCATGGCCCGGCGCGACTCGATGGCGTTCTCCATCTCCCCCTGGCTCCGGACCGGGAGGATCTCGGTGAAGGCCGCCGACCGGGTGAAACGCTGGACCAGTTCCCGCGAGGCCTCGCCGCTGTCGCGATCGTAGATGGCCAGGGAAGCGTTCCGCACCTCCAGGGTGGCGGCCCAGGGAAACAGGAGCGTCTGCAGGATCACGGGCATGATCAGCAGGGTGCGGCTCGACGGATCGCCGAACAGCGACTGCAGTTCCTTGATCACCAGGGACCGGATGCGGAGGTAGAAGTTCATCGAGGCGGGTTCTTCAATCCATGCGGCGACGGGTGAGCCTGGCGGTCAGGCCGAGGAAGAAGGCCGAGGCGATCATCAGGGCGACGATCTGCGGCCAGAGGGCGTGCCAGAGCGATCCCGCCTGGAAGAGCGTCTGGATCGCGGACACGAAGTAGCGCGCGGGAATGAGGTGGGTGAACGCGCGGAGAGCGGGCGGCATGCTGGAGATCTCGTAGATGAAACCGGACAGCATCACCGCGGGGAGAAAGGCGGCGTTGAGAGCGGCCTGGGCGGCGTTGAACTGGTTGCGGGTCGCGGTGGAGATCGCCAGGCCGATTCCCAGCACACTGAGAAGGAAGAACGTGCCGACCACGATCAGGGCGAGGAGGGTGCCGCGGAAGGGAACGCCGAGGAGCCAGCGCGCGGTGGCCACGCAGAGCAGCAGGGAGAACATGCCGAGGGCGTAGTAGGGAAGGACCTTGCTGAGCATCAGTTCCGCGCGGGTCACCGGCGAGGAGAGGAGCGCCTCCATGGTGCCGCGTTCCCACTCGCGGGCCACGACCAGGGACGTAAGCAGGGCGCCGATCACGGTCATGATCACGGTGATGGAGCCGGGAATGAGGAAGTTGCGGCTGGTGGCGGCGGGGTTGAACCAGTAGCGCGGCACCAGCATCACCTCCCGCTCCCGGGTTTCCCCGCGGTCCGCGGCGCGCTGGGCCAGCCAGGTCTGCCAGACGCCGTTGACATAGGCGCCGACGAATTGGGCGGTATTCGGCTCGGAACCGTCGGCGACGACCTGCACGGGGGCGGTATCGGACGGATCCTTGAGCCGGCGCGAGAAGTCCTGGGGAATGACCACGAAACCGCGGATGCGGGAATCCACCAGGTCCTGCTCGAGCCGGGAGCGGGACTCGTAGTCGCTCATCTCCAGCCAGGGCGAGGCCCGCAGGGCGGCGGAGAACCCGTGGGATTCGGTGCCGGTGGCCTCGTCGAGCAGCCCGACCCGGAGCGCGGAGGAGTCGAGATTGATGCCGAACCCGAAGACGAACATGAGCATCAACGGGAGGATGAAGGCGATGAGATTGCTGCTCGGATCGCGGAAGATCTGGAGCGTCTCCTTCCAGCAGAGCGCCCGGAGCCGGCGAAGGGAAAAGCGGGAATGGTTCACGCGGTTTCGGACTCCTTTCCGGTGACGAGCGCGATGAAGGCGTCCTCCATGGTGGGATCGGGCCGACTCTCGGTGGCGGCGCTCTGCTTCAACTCGTCGGGGGTGCCGTTGGCGATGAGCCGGCCGCGGAACACGAGCCCGATGCGGTCGCAGTATTCGGCCTCGTCCATGAAGTGGGTGGTCACCATGATGGTCACGCCGCGCTCGACGAGCCCGTTGATGTGGGTCCAGAACTCGCGCCGGGTGACCGGATCTACGCCGGAGGTCGGCTCGTCGAGGAAGAGGAGGTCGGGTTCGTGCATCAGCGAACAGGCGAGCGCGAGGCGCTGCTTGTAGCCGAGCGAGAGCGAGTCGGTGCGGGAATCGAGGAAGGGGGCGAGGTGAAAGATCTCGATCATCTCGCCGATGCGTTTCCGCTGCGCCCTGCCGTGGATTCCGTAGATCCCGGAGAAGAAGGCCAGGTTCTGCGACACGGTCAGGTTGCCGTAGAGCGAGAATTTCTGCGCCATGTAGCCGAGGCGTTGCCGGGCCTTGCCGGCGCTGTGGCGGAGGTCGAGTCCGACGACGGTGGCGGTGCCGGCGGTGGGAACCAACAGTCCGCACATCATCTTGAAGGTGGTCGATTTTCCCGCCCCGTTGGGACCGAGTAGGCCGAAGATCTCGCCGCGGCGAACCGCGAAATCCACGTGGTCGGTGGCGGTGAAATCCCCGAATTTCTTGGTCAGTCCGCGCGCCTCGATGACCGTCTCGCCGTCCAGCGGGATTTCCCGGGTCTGCGCGGCGAGCGGGGACTCGCCCGGCGGTCCGCCGCCGAGCATGTCGATGAAGGCGTCCTCGAAGCGCGGCTTCACCGGGTCCCATTCGGCTTCGTCGGACGCGCCGATTTCTCCCGGCGGAAAAGGGGAGACGCCGGAGCGGAACGTGAGGCGAAGGTTGTGTCCCTGGATGGTGCCGTCGGTGACTTCGGAGCGGAGCAGCGCGGCCGTGAGGAGCCGGCGTTTTCCCTCGCCCGGTTGCCGCAGGTGATAGCAGCGGCCCCGAAGCGGCTCGGCGATCTCCGCGGGAGTCCCATCGAACAGTTTTCGGCCCTCGTTGAGCACCAGGGTGGTGCCGCACAGCTCGGCCTCGTCGAGGTAGGCGGTGCTCCAGACCACGGCGATGCCGCGATCGACCAGTTCCTCCACCTTCCGCCAGAGTTCGCGGCGGGAGATCGGATCGACGCCGACGCCGGGCTCATCGAGCAGCAGGAGTCGCGGCTTTCCGAGCAGGGCGCAGGCGAGCCCGAGCTTCTGTTTCATCCCGCCGGACAGCTTGCCTGCCAGGCGTCCGGTGAAGTCCCGGAGGTCGGTGAAATCGAGCAGGCGTTCGAAGGAATCCTCGCGCTCCTCGCCCACGACCTGCCGGAGATCGGCGTGGAGGTTGAGGTTCTCCTGGACGGTGAGGTCCTCGTAGAGGCCGAATTTCTGGGGCATGTAGCCGATTTCCCCGCGAATGCGGGCGGCGTCGGCGATGGGGTCGAAGTCCAGGGTGCGGACGGTTCCCGCGTCCGCTTCCATGAGGCCGGCGATGAGGCGCAGGAGCGTCGTCTTTCCCGCTCCGTCGGGTCCCGCCAGGCCGGTGATGAGGCCGGTGCGGATCTCGCCCGAGACGGCGTCGAGCGCCGGGGCCTCCATCCGGGGGAAGGCCTTGGTCACGTCCCGGAAACTGACCACCACCTCGGACATCATTCGGGGGGTGTTTCGTTCCGCCGGATGGTGACCGGCATGCCCTGGCGGAGCGCGCCGTCGCTGTCCTCGACCACCACCCGGAGGCGATAGACGAGCGAGGTCCGCAGCTCCTCCGTTTCCACCGGCTTGGGTGTGAACTCCGCCCGTGGCGAGACGTAGCCGACCTTGCCGTGGTAGGGGCGGTCGGGCCGGCTGTCGGTCGTCAGCGTCACCGGCGTGCCGGGGGGGAACTTGCCGAGCTGTGGTTCGTGGACGTAGGCGCGCACCCAGACCGGTTTCTCCAGGGACAGGGACAGGACCGTGGTTCCCGGTTGAACGATGGCACCGGCCTCCGCCGCCCGGGTGATGACGATGCCGGCGGAAGGGCTCTTCAATTCCGTGTCCGCGAGCCGGATTTCCGCGAGCGAGACGGCGGCCCTGGCCTGCTCGACCGCGGCGAGAGCGGTGTCGATTTCCTCGGGCCGAAAGCCGGATTCCAGTTCCTTCAGTCGGGCCTCGTCCATCTTCACCTGGGCATTGGCCTCCTCCAGGGCCGCCTCGGCGTTTTCGAATGATTGCAGGGAGACACCGCGAGTATCGACCAGTTCCGACTGGCGGTCGTAGACCCGCTTGGCGTTGGCTGCCAGGGCCCGGCTGCGGGCCAGCTGGGCGCGGGCCTGGGCGATGTCCTCCTCGCGGTAGCCGGCCTCCTTGAGTCGGGCTTCCGCCTGCGCGGCCTGGAGGGTCGCCCGGGCCTGCTCGAGTTCGCGGCGGATTGGTTCGGAATCGATGCGGGCGAGGGTGTCGCCGACCTTCACCGCGTCCCCTTCATCGACCAGCAACTCTTCAATGCGACCGCCGACCCGGAACCCGAGATCGACACCGCGGATGTCCACGTTGCCGTAGAGCACGAGGGGGGCGTGCTCGGCCTGGTATTGATCGTAGAAATGCCACCCGGTCGCGGCGGCCACGATCAGGGTGACGATCAGGATGATGCGGATTTTCATGGCGTTTCGTGAGCAAAGCCGCGGCAGATGGCATCGATGTGTTCGTCGATGACTTCACCGATGAGCGCGGCGTGTTCGGAACCGAGTTTTCTCACCCCGAGCCGACGGAGGATCGTCTCCCGCGCGAGGGTGAAGACGAGGATCTGTCCGAACAGGGCGTGGGTGCGAATGATGGAAAGAGGTTCTTCGGGATCGGCGCCCGAAGCGACGGAGAGGACGCGCGTCATCAGCTCGTGCAGGGGCTGGAGCGTGCCCCGGTAGAGAAGGTGGAAACTTTCGCTGGGAGACGACTGCTCGCGCAGCATGACGAGCCGAATCTTCTCGAAGTCGCCGTCCAGTTGTTCCCCGAGCAGGATGCGGAACATCCGCTTGAGCGAACTGGCGGCGCCCTCGGCATCGAGGCTTCCTTCGGCGAGACGAACCCGCAGTTCCCCGGCCATTTCACCGAAGAGACGGTCGAGGTAGTTCCCGATTCCCTTCAGCACTTCGGCATAGAGGGATTCCTTGTTGCCGAAGTAGTAGGCGATGGCGCCGACGTTCTGGCCGGCGGCGTCGGCGATGTCCCGGACCGAAGCGCTTTCGTAGCCCTTGTCGCCGAACTTGTCCAAGGCGGCGAGCAACAGCCGCTGTCGCGCCTGCTCACCCTTGTTGGGATTGCTGGGAAAGAGTTCGTGCCTCACGAGTAAAAATTACACACCTGTTCCAATAAATCAAACGGTCGTATAAAAATAGCGCGCCACCCGTTCCGAGTTGAAGGATTCGTTGGCATTCGCCGAGTCTCCGGTGTCAGATTGCCGGAGTGTCTCCTTCTTCGTCAGAAACGTCGTCGTCCTCCTCCCTGCTTCGCCTCGACACGCTGGTCGAGGCGCTGCCGTTCTTCGGGAGCGGGAAAAAGGCGGCCGACAAGAAGCTGCGCGAAGGCCTCGACGCGCTCGGGTTGCGCACGGTCGAGGACCTGCTCCGACACCATCCACGGCGCTACGAGGACCGGACGCGTTTCGATCGGTTTCCCAACCAACCGACGGACCGCCCGCTTTGCCTGCGCGGGGAGGTGACGGATTCGCAGCTCAAGTTCATGCCGGGACGGCGGAGGTTTTTCGAGGCGACGATCGAGGACCCCGAGGGCGACGTGATGAGCGGAAAAATCGTCCTCCGCTGGTTCAACATGCCCTACATCGCCAAGGTCATCGCCACCGGGCACACCCTGGTCATCTACGGCCAGCCGAAACAGAAGGGCCGGCGACTGGTCATCGATCATCCCTCGGCCGCCGAGCGAGTACTTCCGCGAACAGTGCTACGTCGCATCGAGCTTCATGGCGAGGTTCGAGGCCGAGCGTCGGCACGACGTCGGCGTCGAACGGATGATGTGGGGCTCCGACTATCCGCACTACGAGGGGTGCTACGGCAACACCGACCTGTGCCTTCGGCAGACCTTCGCCGGGCTGCCCCACGACGAGGTCGCGATGATCCTCGGGGAGAACGCGGT
>JAUIGT010000396.1 GCA_030432615.1 Verrucomicrobiia bacterium | reverse complement strand
GGACGAGGTGAACGGCATGGCCGCGGGACGAGATTTCTCGATCGCCCTGCGGTCCGATGGAAGCGTGGTCGCCTGGGGCGAACCGTCGGTCGCCACTCTCCCGAGCGCCCTGGAAGACGCCACGGTCACCGCGATCGCCGCCGGCTATTCCCACGCCGCCGCACTGCGGGAAGACGGAATCGTGGTCACCTGGGGCGGCAACGAATTCCACCAACTCGAGGCGCCCGCCGACCTCTCGGGAGTCACCGCCATCGCCTGCAACTTCGGAAACACCTACGCCCTGCGCGAAGGAGGCAAGGTCGTCAGCTGGGGCGCCAACGGCCCCCAGGAATCGTTGCCGGATGCCGAGATCGTGGCGATCCACGGCAGCGGAGACTCGCTGGTGGCGCGCGATCGAACCGGTCGCCTCGTCGTGCTCGGTGCCAACGGCCGGCCGGCTCCCATCCCGGGTTTTCTCCGCCAGGTGCCGAAAGAAGTCAGCGTGCTCTTCGCCGGACCGATCATCTTCGCCTGGCGGCCGGTGGAACTGCAGGTCGGCGAATCCGCGCCCGTGACCCTGCACGAACCCGACTCTGTCTCGCCGGTGGTGCCGGAAACGTCCCAGACCGAAGCCGGGCTCGCCATCGCCGAGAAGCTCCGGATCTTCGAGGAAACCTACCCGAAAACCGTCACCGAACCCTGGGAGCAGTCGATCTCCCAGCTGAACCAGTTCTACCTCAATCACCTCGAGGAACGCCAGGCCGAGGCCGCCGCCGCCAAGGACCTGGAAGGAGCCGTGGCCTGGCGGGACGAGGCCGAGCGCATCCGGTCGGGTGAACCGATCCCGGAGACGGACGACCCGACCCTGCCCGAGGAATTGCGGGAGCTGCGCCAGACCTACCGGGAAAAGGCGAGGGAGTACGAGGACGAACGCCGCCAGGCCGAGGAGACCCTCCTCGCCCAGTTCGAGAATGCGCTGCGGCAACTGCAGGATGAATTCACGTCCGAGCAGAAACTCGACGACGCCCTCGAGGTGAAGGCTTTCCTCGACCGGCGGAAGGGGGAGTAGATCAGCCTTGGCCTGTCAGCTGGTGGATCGAGGCGGCTCTGGAGAGCCACCCCACGATCTTCCAGACGCCCCCCCGCCAACTTTCGGTTCCCTGCCGTTCCGTGGGACGACTCTCCAGAGTCGTGATCTTCACCTGTCGAGGGAAACTGGCGGGTCTCTGCGTTCACCTACTTCCGGAACCGGCTGATCTTGTCGAGCAGGCTCTGGAACGGAAAGATCGGTTTCTCCTGGAGATCGTCGCATCCGGCCGCGGCGATGCGCTCCCGGTGCTGGGCCATGGTGTGGGCGGTCAATGCGATCACGGGAATGCCGGCGGTGGCCTCGTCCGCCTTGAGCGCCCGGGTGGCGTTGAGCCCGGCATTGGGATCGGGCTGGCCGTCGGGTCCCTCCGGCAATTCGAGGTCCATGAGAATGAGATCCGGCTTCCCGGAGCGCGCCTTTTCCAGGCCCGCTTCGGCATGATCCGCCACCGCGATCTCGTAGCCGTGGTGTTCCAGCAGGCGCGTCAGCAGGCTGATGTTGTCGGCGTCGTCTTCGATGAGCAGGATGCGCATGGTTCGGGAATTGGTCGTCGGTTGGTTCCGGCTCACCCCAGTCTCGCCTTGAGGCGCCGGATCACCTGTTGGGCCGAGGATTCGCCCTTCTCGATGACACTTTCCACGCGCCGCTGGAGAAACTCCGATTCCCGGGAACTCGGCCGCGCCGCGGTGAGCACGAGGACGGGGATCTCGCTCCACTCCGGATGGTGGGCGAGTTCGAGCAGGAACTCGAAGCCGTCCATCCCGGGCATGACGAGGTCGAGAATGATCGCCGCCGGACGGTTCCGGGCGAGTTCTTCCAGGGCCTCCCGACCGCTGGCGGCCCCGACGGGTTCCCAACCTTCCTCGACCAGGATCCGGTGCAGGGCTTCCCGGGAAGGCTCGTCGTCATCGACCACCAGGATCCGTCGCTCGCTCGACCGCGCGGTGACGCGTTTCACCACCCGCGACAGGCGGCCCAGATCGACCGGTTTCACCAGGCAATCCTCCACCCCGAGCGCCAGGCTCTCGGAACGGTCGGCCATCACCGACACCATGATGACCGGGATGGCCTCGGTCTGCGGGTCCGCCTTGAGTCGTGAAAGCACTTCCCAGCCATCCAGTCCGGGCATGACGATATCCAGCGTGATGGCGTCGGGTTTCTGCTCCCGCGCCAACGCCAGGCCCTGCTCGCCATCCGTGGCCGCGATGACCTCATACCCCTCCGTCTCCAGCGTGCGACGCATCATCTTGCGCACCCCTTCGTCGTCATCGACCACCAGCACGCGCGTGCCCGGTTCGGGTTCCGTTCCGGAGGCGTTCGCCGGGGAGATCGGCCCCGTCCTTTCCCGGGAAATCGGGGCCGCCGGCATCGTCGCCACCGACTCGGCACGCTCATAACGCTCGGAGGTGGCCCGACGCGGCAGCAGCACCGAGAATCGCGTGCCCTTGCCGGGCTCGCTCACGAAACCGATCTTCCCCCCCATCTGGGTGCAGAGCTCCTTGCAGATCGACAAGCCGAGTCCGGTCCCGCCTTCGTTGCCCTTCTTGTTGGACACGAAAGGAACGAAGGCCTTCGACTGCTCTTCCGGCTGCATACCGCGACCGGTATCGCTGACGACGAACTCCACCCAGGGCTCTCCGCCGATTTCGCGGGCGATCGCCTCGATCCCCACCTTCCCCTCCGTGGTGAACTTGCAGGCGTTGGTGGTGAGGTTGTCGAGCACCTGGCGAACCCGGCGCCGATCGGCCTCGAAACTCCCGATCCCGTCCCCGGCCCGGGTTTCAAAAACCAGCCCCTTGGCCTCGGCGGTCGCGGCGTGGGAATGCTCGAGATCGGTCAGCAGGGCCGTGATGTCGATCTCGTCGCGGTTGAGCGTCTCCGCACCCATGATGATCTTCTGGTATTCGAGGATGTCGTTCACCAGGTTCAGCTCTCGCGCGGCGTGATCGTGAATGCGCTGGACATCCTTCGACTGCTGTTCATCGAGCTGGGAAAGCTTGAGTGCTTCGACCTGGAGGAAAATGGCGTTGAGCGGCTGGCGGAGGTCGTGACTGACCTTGGCGACGAAGGCGTCCTTCTCCCGGCTCAGGCTCATGAGCTGCTCGTTGGCCTCTTCCAGGTCGAGATTGGCCTGGGCCAGTTTGGCGGTGCGCTCGCGGACGCGATTCTCCAGCGTTTCCTGGCTCTCCAGGACCTCCTCGAAGAGTCGCTTGGATGCCCGGGCGATGTCGCCGACCTCGTCGCGCCGCTTCACGGGGAGGTGATCCACCAGTCGTCTCAGCTGACTGGGCAGGCGATGGGGATCGGCTTCGGCCACCCGCTGCGCGGTCTGGGTCATGCGTTGCAGGGGACGGACGAAGAACAGCGAAATCATGAACGCGATCACCCCGGCCAGCACCGCCACCAGAAGAGCGAAGCGGCGCAGGGCGGTCATCTCCTGGTGAATGCTGGAAACCAATTCGTCGTCGAGCACGGCATAGATCAAGAGGTAGCCCGACTTCTTCTCGACCGTGCCCAATCCCAGGCGAATGGCCCAGGCGTGGATCTCGTCGCAAACCACCGGCTGTCGCCACTGGAAACGGGTCACCGAATCGCCGAAGCGGTAGGCCAGCGCCGCGGTCACTTTTTCCCGGAGCGATTCCAGTCGTTCGGGGGTCGGGGCGAGCAGGCGCAGTTCCTCGACGCCTCCGCGGAGTCCTCCGATGCGGCCGTCGTTCTCGCACTCGAGGCGCAGTTGATCGAGGAACCGGTCCTGCGCCTCCTCGTCGTCGTTCTCGATCGCCTGGCGCAGCGACTCGCTGGGGATGCCCTCGACGAACCAGTAGTTCGATTCCAGGGGCAGGTACTCGAACAATTTCAGTCGATCCACCTGCGGCTCGTCCACCACCAGTCCGGGCGATCGCTCGTCCCGCCCGGAAGTCGACAGGCGCATGCCTTCCCGCACTTCCTCGTCGTTGATGATGGTTTCGAAAATGGCGTCGTTGGCGGCGCCGTTCTCCTCCTCGAACTCGTCCGGCCGGACCAGCACCTGTCCATCGGGATCGATCAGGGTGAACAGGTGTCGGGGAGACTGGGCGTCGTCGAGGGTCATGAGCACGCGCACCACCGGCGCCGGCCCCTCGCGATCGGGACCGCCCACCAGTTTCGCCGCCGCCCAGACGACCGGCTCCCAGCGTTCCGTGATCTTTCCGGTGTCGGGATGCCCGCGCTCCACCCTGGCGCGCTGGATTTCCGATTGCAGGATCACACGATCGTTTCCCTCGCGAACGAAGGATTCCGGAGTCACCTCCCACTCGGACCCGGGATCGGACAGCGACGCCTTTTGTTCGATCACCCGGATCCGGGCCGGGGAATCCGGGGTCGCCCAGGTCAGGAGTTCGATCTTCAGGTAGCGACTCCAGTAGCGCCGACAGGCCGCCGCCGCCGCCGCGTGAAGAGCCTCCGGCGAACCGTCGCCCGGCAACAGCGCCAGGTCGTAACGCAGGGCGATGACATCCTCGCGCAGCCCATCGACCTGGTCCGCCAGTTCCCATCCGCGCAACTGGGCCTCGTCCCCGAGATCGACCAGTTCGTGACCTCGCACGAGATCCTCCGCCGTCTGGGAAAGCATGCGGGCCACCAGGTAGGCCGAGATGGCCGCCGCCACCACGACCAGCAGGGCGATCTTACCGCGAATTCCGAGTCGAAGTGACATGCGCCGCTATTGAAACGCATTTCCCGGCGAGATGCCAGTCGGGTTTGGGCGGGGAGCGAGGAGCACGCTCCACGCTCCCAGTACCCGATTCGCGGACTGGCAGCTTCCGCTTCCGGCCGCTACAACGATTCCATGACCAGACGACGACTCACTCTTTCGGCACTCTCCCTGATCGTTTCCCTCGCCGCGATGCAGGCCCAGGACGAACCGGCCATCAAGGTCGGGATGATCGGGCTCGATACGTCGCACGCGCTCGCCTTCACCAAGATCCTCCATGACCCGGCCAACGAATACGACGCCAAGGTCGTGGCGGCGGTGCCGCAATCCAGTCCCGACATCGAGTCGAGCGTCTCCCGCATCGACGGCTATGTGGAAACCCTGAGCAAGGACTTCGGCGTGAAGATGTACGACAGCATCGAGGCCATGCTTCCCCATGTCGATGTCGTCATGGTCGAGAGCGTCGATGGCCGCCCGCACCTCGAGCAGGCCCGCCCCGCCATCGAGGCCGGCAAACCCACCTTCGTGGACAAGCCGGCCGCGGCCACGCTGGAGGACGTCGTCGCTCTCTTCGACCTGGCGAAGAAACACGGCACCCCGGTCTGGAGCACGTCGAACCTCCGCTATCACCCGGGCGTGGTCGCCGCCGCCACCGCCGATGTCGGGGAAATCGCCGCCGTGGTCAGTTTCGGTCCCGCCTCGCTGGAGGAACATCACCTCGATCTTGCCTGGTACGGCATTCACCCGACGGAGGCCCTGTTCACCGTCATCGGCACCGGCTGCGAAAGCGTGGTCCGCACCCACACCGAGGGGACCGATGTCGTCACCGGCACCTGGAAGGGCGGCAAGGTCGGCACCCTCATCGGCACCCGCGCCTCCAAGACCGTCTACGGCGTCAAGGTCTTCGGTTCGAAAGGCGTGATCGAGGAAAAGGCCGGCGGTGCCTACCCCGAGTTGATGGCCGAGATGATGAAGTTCTTCCACACCAAGCAACCGCCGGTCTCCGCCGAGACCACCATCGAGATCTTCGCCTTCATGGCCGCCGCCGACGAGAGCAAGCGCTTGGGCGGAGCCCCGGTGAAGCTGGCCGACATGATCGAAAAGGCGCGGGCGAAGGGGAAGGAGTGAGGTTGGTGGAAGTTCGGGGGCAGGCCGAAGCCCATGGGCCTGAAGCCAACCACGCAACCTGCCTCTCCTGTCATCCCGAGGGAGGAACGAGCCGAGGGAGCTCCCGACGGAGGAAACAGGTTCCCCAAGC
>JAUIGT010000395.1 GCA_030432615.1 Verrucomicrobiia bacterium | reverse complement strand
GTAGAGATAGTGCATCGCGTTGGTCGTGGTCACCGCGTGGAGGGCGGGAATGGCCGGCTGGCGCAGCATCAGTTCCGAACTGCCGACGAAAAGGGCATCGAGAGCCGCCTCGGGTCCGACACCCTCGTGGTCGATCGCCTTGGCCACCGCTTTGGACGCGGAGGCCGCATCGCCCTCGCGAAGGGCCGCCAATAGGTCGCGAGTGACGCCGTCTTCGGCACCGCCTTCCCGCCACGCGGGCGAGAGGCTTTCGGCGAGGGGACCGTTGTCCTTCCACGGTCGATCCTCGGGCAGGTCGTTCTCGGCCGGGTTGGGATCGCCGCGCCGATTGAGAATCGCGTAGGCCAACGATCGCAGCACCGGCTCGGCGTGTTCCCGGCCCATCACCTGCAAGGTCCGCCAGGCGTTGGCGAGGAAGATGGCCTTGTGGCCGATGCTCCGCAGGTCGCGCGCGGCGTAGGCGGCGAAGAGATCGAAGATTTCCCCGGCGCCGAGCGTCCGGCAGATGCCCGCCGTGGCGACATCGGCGGCTTCCTCGTCCCAGCGTTCCATCGCGTCGATGAAGGCCGCCTTCGCCCGGTGCGGAGGCGGCACCCGGGACTCGTCCACCGGTGCCATCGTCCAGCCGCGGGCGCTGGCGTCGCGTGCCTGCGAGGACTTGAAATCATCGACCGCCCAGAGAATCGGCAGCCAGCGATCCGAGTCCGGTCCCGAGAGACTGGCGAGGTGGGCCGAGTGAACCACGAGCACGGCGTGAAACTGGAACCCCACCGACGGTCGCGGCTCGATGTTGCGAACCCCGGCCAGCAGCAGGGCGCCGAGGACCTCGCGGTAGGAGGTCGTTCCCCGGTGGATCTGCTCGACCAGCCCCTCGATGACCCGATCCCGCGGCGTGTCCTCGAGAAAGCGTACCAGCGGCTCGATCTCCGCGCGCAGGCGGACCACGTCCGGGTTCACCCCCGCCGCCTCCTGGGCGGAAACGTGGGGAAGTCGCCCGAGAAATTCCCAGCCGCCGAGCCCGGCGCTCGTCGCGGCCAGGCCTCCGGTCGATCGATGGAGAAACGTGCGGCGGGACGAACGGGGGAAGCGGGAGTTCATGGCACCGGTCACCGTAACACGACGGAGCAACCGACAACAGCCTTCGGCGCGGTGGAAAGGGAAATGCGCCATTGCCCTCGATCCGGAATCGCGATTCTCTCAACGTTCGCAGAACAGAACAGACCAATCCGCCCGCCTCTCGCCACCCCATGAAATCCCTCACCCGCTCCGTCATCGCCACGGTCGCCTTCTTCCTCGCCCTCTCCGAAACCCGTGCCTTCGACCAAGCCGACTGGAGTGTCCGCTGCTGGAACGGCGAGAGGAAGACCTGGGAGGACCTCGGACTCGAAAAGATGACCGTCGCCGAGACCAGGGACGGCGGCACGAGAATCACCAACACCAGCGGCATCCACCGCCACGCCCACCTCGTCTTTCCGGCGACACCGGAGACGGGTGATTTCACCTTCACCATCGAACTGAAGGGCGGTTACGAACTCGGTTTCCTCAACCGAGCCGGCAAGGACGAGATGCTCTACGTCGAACTGCAGGACGCGGAGGGAAATCCAAAGGCGACCGACTTCGAAACCTGGGTGATCAGTCGCGTCGGCACCCGCTTCACCATCCAACGCAACGGCCGGGTGGTGCCCCTGGTCCACTTCCGCTTCGACTACGGCGAGCCGAGCCTGCTTACCCTGGCCATCAAGGACGGCGAAAGCGCCGAGATCCGGTCGTATTCGCTGGAGAAGCCGTAGCGACCGTCGCGGGGCATCGGCCCCACCCAGGATCCGCGTCAGTCTCATTCCACCACTCGGATCTAAGATTGGGATTGATCCCCGTCCCCGCCCGGGTGAAGACTGCCACGGAGGAAAGACCCCGCTTTCCCGCCAGGACCGCCAGGCTTCGAACCTCACCGCGTCCCGTTCGCACCGCTGGAAATGAAAGAGATCCTCGTCCAGAACACCGACATCATCATTGTCGCGATCCTCGTCCTCTGGCTGGGGCATTTCGTGAACGGGAAGGTTCCGCTCCTCCGGAAATACAGCATTCCCACCGCCGTCACCGGTGGCCTTCTCTGCAGCATCGCGGTCGCTGTCATCGCCGGGATCGGCGGACCGAAATTCGTTTTCGACCTCCAGCTGCGCGACTTCCTGCTGCTGATCTTCTTCAGCACCATCGGCATCTCCGCCAAGCTGTCGCGGCTGAAGGCGGGCGGAAAGGCGCTCGGCATCCTCGTCCTCTGCGCGGCGGTCTTCCTCGTGATTCAGAACCTCACCGGGATCCTCCTTGCCCGGGCCTTCGGACAGGAACCCGCCCTCGGTCTCTTCGCCGGCAGCATCGCCCTCGCCGGCGGCCACGGAACCGCCATTGCCTGGGGCCAGGAGGTCGCCGCCATGGGCATCGAGGGGGCGGAGCTGGCCGGGATCGCCTTCGCCACCTTCGGACTCGTCGCCGGGGGCATCGTGGGCGGTCCCGTCGCCGAGCGGCTCATCAAGAAGCACGGGCTCACTCCTTCCGCCGATGGCGGCGAACACGCGAGGTATGGGGAGGACGAACCCGCCGACGATCCGCGACCGGTCACCCAGGGACGCATCCTCCGGGTGCTCCTCGTTCTCGCCCTCTGCGTTTCCTTCGGGGAGGTGGTCAATCGCTGGCTCTTCGACAACGACATCAAGTTGCCCGGTTTCCTTACCGCCATGCTGATCGGCATCGTCGTCACCAATCTCTCGGACCGGTTCGGAGGGCGGGTGGAGGCCCGGGATTTCGACAGGGTCGGGGAAACCTCCCTCCAGCTCTTCCTGGCCATGAGCCTGATGAGCATGGACCTCTCCTCGCTGGTCGGCGCCTTCGGGGCCATCTTCCTCGTGCTCTGCGTCCAGATCTTCGTGATCACCCTCTTCGCCGGCCACATCATCTTCCGCCTCCTGGGAAGAAACTACGACGCCGCCGTCATTGCCGGCGGATTTTGCGGGCTGGGCATGGGAGCCACCCCGGTCGCCATCGCCAACATGAGCGCGATCACCCGGAAATACGGTCCCTCCTTCAAGGCCTTCCTCGTGATCCCCCTGGTCGGCGCCTTCTTCATCGACCTCCTCAACGCGGCCGTCATCAAGTACTTCCTCGACCGGCTCGCGCCGGAAAGCATCGCCGCCCTTTCCGCCTCCTTGTTCTGACCGTGATCCCGACGCACCCGGCAGCCAACGGGAGAATCCCGATCCTGGTCACCGTCCTCGCCGGTGGAATCCTCGCGGCGTGGTCCCATCGTGCCGCCGCCAACGATGCCCCGGAATACCTCACCGTGCGGGCGCCCATCGCCGACACCCTGGAGGCGGTGCCCTCCACCACCGGCGACATCGGGGTCACCCCGGAGAGCTGGACCGCGAAACGCGAGGGCTTCCCCCTCCGAACCGTGGTGCTGATGGAACGGCTCCGGGAAAAATACTACCCGAAGACCGGGATCCACTTCATCGACGACGCCGTCTTCACCGTCAGTCCGCGGATCTACCACCGCTACCAGGATCTCGGCGCCGACTCGGGGACCGAGGCCACCGCGGCCGGGGGAGCGATGAGTTTCGAGAGCGGCTGGATCGCCGATCGCCTGCGGGTGAACCTCGTGGGCTACACCTCGCAGAAACTCTACGGTCCCGGGGATCGCGACGGCAGCGGGCTGCTGCGCCCGGGCCAGGAAAGCTACACCGTCTTTGGGGAAGCCTTCGGGGAACTGAGGCTCGGTCGGGACACCTCGCTCTTCGCCGGCCGGGTTCCCGTCGATCAGCCCTTCATCAACGGCAACGACAGCCGAATGACCCCGAACACCTTCCGCGCCGTCGGTCTCCGCACTCTCGCCGTGCCCGATCTCAAGCTGGGCCTGGGTCACGTCGATCGGATCCGCTTTCGCGCCGACAGCGAGTTCGTGCCGATGTCCGTGCAAGCCGGCGCTCCCGGCACCGACGAGGGCGTTTCCGCGATCGGGGCCCGCTACGATTTCGCCGAGGATCTCTACCTCGGGGTCGTGAACCAGTACGGCTGGAATCTCTTCAACACCCTCTACGTCGAGACCGAATCCCTCTTCGACCTGGTCGGCGACCTCCAACTCCGGGTCGGGGGCCAGTTCACCGACCAGCGCAGCATCGGCGATGCCCTGGTGGGCGATTTCCAGACCCGCTCCGCCGGGGTCAAGGCGGCCCTCGGCTTCCGCGGCTTCATCCTGTCCACCTCCTACGTCACCACCGCCAATGGCGGCGAGATCCGCAATCCGTGGGGCGGTTCGCCCAGCTACCATTCCTCCATGATCTCGGACTTCGACCGGGCGGGCGAGGATTCCTGGAAAGTGGGCCTCTCCTACGACCTCGGTCACCTCGGGCTGAAAGGCGTCGCCGCGTCGGCCGCGTGGGTGCGGGGCGACACCCCGGAATCGGGCGCCGCCGCGTCCGCCGACCAGCAGGAATTCAACACCACGCTCGACTGGCGTCCCGACGTCGAACTCCTCGAGAACGTCTGGTTCCGCGTCCGCTACGCCATCAACGACCGCGACCAGGTCGAGAGCCGCGATTTCCGGGTCATCCTGAACTACGCGTATTCGTTCTGAGCCCTCGCCCTCCGCGAGGAGTGATCGAGGGGAATGCCGGGACTTCTCCCACCCTCGAACACGCGAAAAGCCGCGCGGACTACCGAGGGCCCGCGCGGCTGGCTTGGTTGCGGCTGGGTTTTTCGCGGCTCAGCCGTAGGTGGCTCCGGATGCCTCGAACTCGTTCTCTTCCAACTCGGGATCGTTGCCGAGGAGGTAGATCAACGGCACAGCGTAGGCCCAGTGACGGGTCATGGAGAGGATCGGGTAGAGGATGCCTCCTCCCAACCCGGCGACGCCGAGGCCGAGCAGCGGGAACAGGAGGAACCACACGAGCACCACCGTCTCCAGGGTGACGAAGAGAATTCCCCGCAGCCACTGCGGGCCGAACAAGGAGGGCGCGACGGCCGCGTAGAGAACGGCGAGGGCGACGCCGTTTCCGTAGTGCATGAGGAGCGCGACGGGAAACGGCACCCCGACGGCCTGGGCGAGCACGCCGGGAATGTCCCACCAGGTTCCCGCCAGGAGCAGGCCCACGAGGTCGAAGAGAACGGTTCCCGCCACCCCGGCAAGGGCGGCCCGGAACCAGGGGATGGTAGTCGTCTGGTTTTTCATATCGGATTCAGGTTCAGGTTCAGTCAGGTTCGTTTGGTTTGGTTTGGATGAATGATTTCTGTCGGGTGCCGCCATCGGCGTTCCGGGGTCAGGCTCGGCCGCCGAAGGCGAGGTGGTCGTCGAGATCGAGGTATTCGAAGAGCGTGCCCACGTCGGGACGCGGAGGCGTCAGCGAGGACGAGTATTCCGCGAACCAGGCCCGGGCCTCGGCACTGAGCCCGGGCACGTTCTCGATCCAGCGGCTCCAGTTCTCGATCTCGCTGGCGTGGAGGGACCGCGCGGACCGTTCGTGCACCCATTCGAGGAGCGCGAGATCGCCCCCGCCCTCCCCGGCCCGCGCGAGCAGGTCCTCGGGAGTGATGCCGGTGAAGGCGAAGAATTCGGCGTCCAGGAGGCTGTCGGCTCCATAGACGTAGTTGCCGGGGGTTCCCGCGGCGTGCGCGCGGGCCTTGTCGAGGAGCCGGGGCAGGTGGGCGAATCCGCCGAGACGGACGCGGGGACTCCGGGGGGCTCGTCGGGCCAGGTCGAAGGCGATCGGATGGTTCATGGGGTGCGATGGGTTGGTGGTTTGATGGTTCGGTGAATGGTTGAATCTCGAGAAGGCTCAGAGCCGGCGATCGGCCTCGGCGATGGGTTCGTCGTTGATGGAGGCGTAACGCTTCGCCATCAGCCCGTCGTCATCGAACTCCCAGTTCTCGTTGCCGTGGGAGCGGAACCACTGACCCGAGTCGTCGCGCCATTCGTACTCGAAACGGACCGCGATCCGGTGACCGCCGAAGGCCCAGAGGGTTTTCTTCAGCCGGTAG